>NZ_CEYLVT010000168.1:0-16649 GCF_982860115.1 Moorena sp. | reverse complement strand
CACCAGGCATGGTCGATGAGATGTTCAGCAGCTACTGCAATTATCTCCAACAACTCGCTAGTGACGAACAATCTTGGCAAGAAAACTATCCTCAACTGTTATCAGTAAAACAGCTAGAGAATCGACAACAACTAAATCAAACCACCTCCTCAATTGAGGCGCAAACCTTAGATGGTTTGTTTGTGCAGCAGGCAAACAAACAAGGAACATCCCCGGCGGTGATCACCACAGAATTAACCCTAACTTATGAGCAACTGTACCAAAGAGCCCTCAAGCTAGGACATCAGTTGCGGCAAAGGGGAGCCACCACTAACCACCCCATTGCTGTAGTGATGGAAAAGGGATGGCAACAAGTGGTGGCGGTGTTGGGGATTTTAATGTCGGGTGCCCCCTATGTGCCCATTGACCCGGAACTGCCGCAACAGCGCCAATGGTCGTTGCTGGCACAAGCTCACGTTGATTTGGTCGTTACCCAAGAGTCACTGTCGCGAAATTTGTCTTGGCCAGAAGGGATTGAATGCTTGTGTGTTGAGGACAACCCTGACATAGCAGTTCAGACTCCCTTAGAACCATTACACCAGCCTAGTGATTTGGCCTATGTGATCTATACCTCTGGTTCGACTGGGGTACCCAAAGGAGTGATGATTGACCATCTTGGGGCGGTCAATACCATCATCGACATCAATCAACGCTTTGGTGTGACCGCTAATGACCGTATATTGGCAGTCTCAGCTTTAAATTTTGACCTGTCAGTGTATGACATTTTTGGCATATTAGCAGCGGGAGGCACGATTGTAATGCCTACTTATGCTGGTGCCAAAGACCCAACACATTGGCTGTCATTAATCTTCGCACACCATGTCACCGTTTGGAACTCAGTGCCAGCCCTGATGCAGATGTTAGTAGAATATACTTCGGTACAACCAACACTGCTGAATCCGACCCTGAGATTGGTACTGCTATCGGGTGATTGGTTGCCCTTGAACTTACCACAGCTTTGCAAAGCTCTGTGGCCAGATGTGGAAGTAATTAGTCTCGGTGGAGCGACAGAAGCCTCGATTTGGTCGATTTATTATCCGGTAGAAGAAGTTTTGCCCAACTGGCGCAGTATTCCTTACGGCAAACCCCTGGGCAATCAAACTGTTCATGTCCTTAATCAGTGGATGGCACCGGCTCCGGTGTGGGTGCCAGGACAACTTTACATTGGTGGCATGGGACTGGCAAAGGGCTACTGGCAAGATGAACACAAAACGCTCAATAGCTTTATTACCCATCCTCTGACTCAGGAACGGTTATACAAAACTGGTGATTTGGGGCGCTATCTACCGGATGGCAACATTGAGTTCCTCGGTCGGGAAGACTTCCAGGTGAAAATCAATGGCTACCGAATTGAGTTGGGAGAAATTGAGGCAGCGCTGATGCAGAATTCTCTAGTCAACAAGGCTGTAGTGAAAGCGGTGGGAGACTCAACCGACAAAAAGCAGTTGGTGGCTTATATTGTTTCTTCAGCCACTTTGCCCAAGTTGCCAGAAGCCTATCAACCATCGGAAAAAGAGGGGATGATAGTTGACCCGATTGAGCGGATTGAATTTAAGCTCAAGCAACCGGGTTTACGAAAACTAGCCTCGACTGATGCCAGTGTGGAGTTGCCTTTACCCATCGATGATCAAGCTCTGACTACTGCTTATCTAAAACGCCAAAGTTATCGCCAATTTGATCAGCAACCTCTTGATTTGCAAGAGTTTAGCCAGTTTCTTAGTTGCTTGCGGCAGCTAAGCTTACCCGATTTACCTTTGCCAAAATATCGTTATCCTTCGGCAGGTAATCTTTATCCAGTGCAGACTTATTTGTTGATTAAGCCTCAACGTTTAACTGGAGTCGAAGGAGGTATTTACTATTATTGTCCACGTCAACATCGCTTAGTTCTACTCAGTCCGATGAGGGATATTGAAGGAGATATTTACGGTGGTAATCAGCCGATTTTTGAGCAGGGGGCTTTTTCCTTGTTTTTAATTGGCAAACTTGATGCTATCACTCCGATGTATGGTGAGATGGCTGAGAAGTTTTGCTTACTCGAAGCTGGTCATATCGGTCAGTTGTTGATGAGTAATGCACCTGATTTTGGGCTGGGTTTATGTCCGATTGGAAATTTAGATTTTAGCCAGTTGAGAGATTTGTTTAACCTGGAATCTAATCAGCTTCTCCTTTATAGCTTTGTGGGTGGCAAGATTGACCCCAATCAAACTCAACAGTGGTTGAGATCAGTATCCTCTAGTCAGACTAGTGTTGTTTCCCAGTTACGTCAGTATTTACAACAGTGCTTACCAGAGTATATGCTCCCAGCTGAGTATGTTCTACTTGATTCTCTGCCTTTGTCTGCTAATGGTAAGATTGACCGTCAAAATCTCCCTATTCCTGATACTCTCAATTCCTCAGACCAGAAAAACTTTGTTCCCCCTCGCGATCTTGTGGAATTAAAACTGACCAAAATCTGGTCAAACACTCTTAATGTTGGCTCAGTAGGGGTTCAAGACAACTTTTTTGACCTCGGTGGTAATTCCCTTTTCGCCATTCGCTTGATGACCCAGATTGAGCAGCAGTTTCAAAGAAATTTACCTCTGGCAACCCTACTTCAAGGTCAGACCATTGAAAAACTGGCAACTATTTGGCGGGATCAACCTGATGCTATTTCTTGGTCTTCTTTAGTACCGATTCAGACTTCTGGTTCTAAACTACCTTTCTTCTGCATAGCTGGGGGTGGTGGCAATGTTCTGTACTTTTATCATTTAGCACGTCACCTGGGTTCAGACCAACCATTCTATGCTCTGCAAGCAGTTGGTCTTGATGGAGAATCAGAGCCTCTAACACGAGTGGAGGATATGGCTGCCCACTACATTGAAGGGATAAAGTCTGTTCAACCTAAAGGTCCGTATTTGCTAGGCGGACATTCCTTCGGTGGTATAGTAGCTTTTGAAACAGCACAGCAGTTACAAAAGCAGGGGCATGAAGTGGCTTTGCTTGCCATTCTAGATATGGGTGCGCCGGATGTAAATACTAGCAATATGGTAGATGTCAATTGGGATGGAGCCAAGATGTTGACTAGGACTGCTAGTATATTTGAACGTATGTTTGGAAAGGATATAGGTGTATCCTACCACGTTCTCAAACGTCTCGCTCCGGAGGAGCAATTGGAATACGTCAGTGAGCGGTTTCAGATAGCCAATATCTTCCCTCCCGGAGTTGGAACTAAGCAGCTTCGTGGTCTTCTTCGAGTTGGTAAAGTAAATCAAGAAACTCATTATGTACCGCAGGAAGTTCATCCAACTCGGATTAGTCTCTTCCGAGCCAGTGAGAAAGTTCCCAAGGAGATTTTTGGTAGTGAGGAAATTTATAGGCTCCTGTATGATAATGACATTGATCCACTATGGGGTTGGAACCAGTTTTCCATAGGAGAAGTCGAAGTCCATACTGTCCCAGGTGACCACCTCACTCTGATGTCTGGCTCTAACGTTCAAGTTTTAGCCACAAAACTGAAAGCTTGTCTCGAAAAAGCACAAACATCCCATCCTTAGAGCCTGAAGGGGTGACATTCTATTTAGTCGAAAATAGATTATATGGCTGATATAATCTATTTTCGATTACCATATTTTCAGAAAATTTTCATAAAAAAAACAGTCACCAATACTACTGTTTAAGGTCATCTACTTTTGCGCTCACCTATCTATAATTTGCAATTTTTTGTATACGATTTATACTAAATAGCGGCGATTAGCCTGCTCCTAATGCCTAACCCGTCTAAGTTTGGGAAAATGTATAATAAGAGACCTATCACCCAGTAAGGCCATTACTCACCTTACCAAACCAAAAGTTTATTTGGGCTACAGGCATGACCAAACAAGCACCTACCTCCTTGCTTTCCCTAAACGTGGCACCGACTCAAGTAGTGCGTTGCTCCTTGGAAGATTCAGGAAATGCGATCGCACGGCTGGGAAATCGTCCTTTGATTGTAGGAGGTCAGCATACTCTGGCTACCCTAGGCTCATCACTGGAATCGGTTTTGGAACAGCATCAACTCAGTTATGAATGCGCATCCTACAGTCCTGATTGCAGTGAGAAGTCTCTAGCTAAACTCTCAGAAGCTGTTGCTGCTCATCAATCTGACTTAATTATTGGGATTGGCGGAGGTAAGGCGTTGGATACTGCTAAAATCCTAGCGCACCAGTGCCAGTTACCTGTGGTGACTATACCCACTTCTGCTGCTACCTGTGCCGCTTGGACAGCTCTATCTAATATCTATTCTGACCAAGGGGCTTTCCTATACGATGTTGGACTTGACCGTTGCCCAGATTTATTGGTACTTGATTACAGCTTGATTCAGACAGCGCCCCAACGTACCCTAGTTGCCGGGATTGGTGATGCCTTAGCGAAGTGGTACGAAGCTTCGGTTAGTAGTGGTAGCGCTACAGATACTCTAATTATTGCGGCTGTCCAACAGGCAAGGGTATTGCGAGATATTCTGTTCCAAAAGTCGGTTGATGCTCTAACCCAACCTGGTAGTGAAGTTTGGCGGGAAGTTGTCGATGCAACAGTTTTACTGGCTGGTGTGATTGGGGGCTTGGGTGGAGCTCGATGTCGTACTGTTGCTGCCCATGCTATACATAATGGTTTAACTCATATACCAGCAGCTCACGATTCTTTACATGGTGAAAAGGTGGCTTATGGCATTTTGGTGCAGCTGCGTTTAGAAGAAATGCTTCAGGGCAACCAACTGGCAGCATCAGCACGGCAACAGTTGCTGAAGTTTTATGGTGAGCTTGGTTTGCCCCAAACTCTTCAAGACCTGGGATTGGGGTCGATTACCTTGGCTCAGTTACAGAAAGCAGCTGAGATTGCCTGTGGGGAAAATTCTGATATTCATCGGCTTCCGTTTAAGGTGCTTCCAGAACAGCTGATGGCAGCAATGGTTTCTACTAGGGTGCTAGTTGAGGGGAGTCGTCAGCAGTTAAGTTTGACAACCTCAACGGTTGAAGGTTGTCTGTCAGAATGAAGAATGTAGAATGTAGAATGTAGAATGTAGAATTTGGAATTACACATTCTTAATTCAACAATGTTGTTCGCCCAAGGTGATTCGGTGTAGTGTAGGTTCCAAGTTGTCAGGTTGCCGGTTGCCGGTTGTTCGCCTTTGGCGTTCGGTGTAGGGTAGGTTGTCTGTCAGAATGCAGAATTAATTCTTAATTCTTAATTCTTAATTCTTAATTCAAAAATGTTGAAGGTTGCAGGTTGCAGCTTTTGAGCTCAAACCTGATACCCTTTAATATTACTAGCATTTTCACCTTACACTGGCTCTGAACTCGTTCGCGATCGCGTGGCCTTTTGGCCAAATTCAAAAATTATAGGTCTTGACCTTCAACCGGCTAACTTCCAAACCTGACACTGATAATGGTAGATTTGATTACCCCAGCACAACGACTAAGCGCACTCCCTCCCTATGTATTTGCTCGTTTAGATGAATTAAAAGCAAGAGCCCGTGAGCAAGGGCTGGATTTGATTGACTTGGGGATGGGTAATCCTGATGGTTCAGCACCGCAGCCGGTGATCGAAGCAGCGATCGCAGCCTTAAAAAATCCCGCTAACCATGGTTATCCTCCGTTTGAGGGGACTGCTAGTTTCCGTCGGGCAATTACGAATTGGTATCACCGCCGCTATGATGTGGAGCTAGACCCAGACAGTGAAGCTTTACCTCTGTTAGGGTCTAAGGAAGGACTAGCTCACCTAGCCTTAGCCTATGTGAATCCGGGAGATTTGATTTTAGTACCTTCTCCTGCTTATCCAGTCCACTTCCGGGGTCCGTTGATTGCTGGGGGGGAAATTCACAGCTTGGTTTTGAAACCGGAAAATGATTGGTTGATTGATTTAGGGGCGATTCCGGATCAGGTTGCCCAACGAGCTAAAATCCTCTATTTTAACTATCCCAGTAATCCAACCACCGCTACCGCCCCAAGGGAGTTTTTTGAAGAAATGGTTGCGTTTGCCCGTCGGTACTCAATTCTGCTGGTACATGACTTATGTTATGCGGAATTAGCATTTGATGGCTATCAGCCTACTAGTTTGCTGGAAATTCCTGGCGCTAAGGATATTGGTGTCGAATTCCACACCCTATCCAAAACTTATAATATGGCTGGGTGGCGCGTTGGCTTTGTAGTGGGGAATAGCCGCATTATTCAAGGGTTGCGTACTTTAAAAACTAATCTGGACTATGGCATCTTTGCTGCCTTACAAACCGCTGCTGAAGCCGCCTTGCAACTGTCAGATGTTTACCTTCAAGACGTCCAAAACCGTTACCGCCGCCGCCGAGATTTCATGATTGAGGGTTTGGCCGAGTTGGGTTGGCAGATTCCTAAATCCAAGGCAACCATGTATCTGTGGGTTCCAAGCCCTGTTGGGGTAGGTTCAACGGATTTTGCCCTGGATGTTTTACAGCAAACTGGAGTAGTACTCACGCCGGGAAATGCTTTTGGTATCGGTGGTGAAGGCTATGTGCGGATTAGTTTGATTGCGGAATGCGATCGCTTGGGTGAAGCCCTCAATCGGTTGAAACAAGCTAATATCCGCTACCAAGCCGAAACAATGGTAAAGGTTGAAGGTTGAAGGTTGAAGGTTGAAGGTTGAAGGTTGAAAGTTGAAAGTTGAAAGTTGTTCGCGTAGCGTGGCCTTTTGGCCAAGGTTGTTCGCGCAAGCGTGGCCAAAAGGCCACGGTTGTAGATAGGTGCAAGTTGTAGGTAGTTGCAGGTAAGTGAACTCAACAACTGTTGGGGGAATTATATCAAATCTCCCCATCTCCCCATCTCCCCATCTCCCCATCTCCCCATCAATGTTTACAATATTACTTCCCGCAACTGCCAATCTTGGTCACCCCTTCAGGTAATATACTTGAACACCAATTTTTATAAAGAGTCTGCTGGGGTGTGAACGTAATCGTGAAGAACAATAGCTTTCGGACAGGGGTAGCGATTGGCCTTGGCCTATTGGCCACGCTACGCGAATGGCCACGCTACGCGATCGCTTTTTTGTGGATGGCAACAAGTACTGGTAATGCTGTTGCTGAATTAGTCATGATTGAGCAACAGGTTAAAGAGGTTGTGTCTCATCTAGTTGGGGTAATGGATACCTCGGCGCAAGCCAGAGCTAACCCAGATTCTCCTGATGTCCGCATCACCACCTGTACGGTCAAGCTAGAGACTGTGGATGCTGGACTCAACCCTCCTACATCAGTATTTCTGTATCAGGAACAAGCGCTTTCCAAACGCCTTAACTCTCCTTACCGACAGCGATTTTTGCGTATAGCTGTCAGTGAGAATGGCCAGAGTGTAGAATCTAGGGGGTTTAAGCCTCAAAACCCAAAAACCCTGATTGGTTTGTGCAATCAACCTGATGGAGAGCGAGTGATACCCTCAAATGACTTAGGTAAAGCGGTGTGCAGTGTATTTTTGAAGCCAGTCGGTGAGAACTACATCGGCCAGACACCAGATGATGGTTGTCCAACTAACTACAGAGGAGCAGTCAAAATCACCAATACCATTATACTCCACAAAGAAGGTATGGACACCTTAGATCGGGCTTTTGATGCCGCTGGCAATTTTCTATGGGGCGCGAAAGATTTACCCTACCAGTTTCGTTGGGTTGAACCGCAGTAGAGCCTGTTGGTCAATTGCCTGATATCAAATTCGCTGGAATAACCATACTTCCTGGTCACCAGAGCAGGGAGAGCTTCGGGTGCAGGGGAAAGAAGGGAGAGACAGAGCCGAATTTCACCATTGGTTCTGTTTCACAAATGATTTAGGATATCTATCGTTTATAAAAAATCATCAAAACTAGAACGTTAGCTTTACCTAAATTTTATAAAACAATCTATTAACGCAATTCAAAATCATTCCACCAGTGTAGCACCAAAAAGTTATGCCACACTGGCAACCTTGTGAGAATTTAATAAGCCACTATACTAAGCAGTTAATCTCATTTAACTATCAGCAAAAAATACCACACACTTAGTAAAAACTTAGTAAAAACTTAGTAAAAACTTAGTAAAGTCATGGGATTGCTTTTTATAGTTATTTAGATTAATTTCAATTACTTTTATCAAAAACAACTTAAAAATATGTCTTTAGTTGTGTTTCTTTTGATTTTTTATCTAGCTATACTAACCACCGATTTATAAAAATAACTTACGCCCCCAGAGGTATAAAAAATCGATAATTCTGTGTTAACTGTTTCTATTTTACTGTTACCTGAACCGAAGTTACCTAGCTAAATTACTGTGTAATTTTTCATAATTAACTGGATAATAAAAGATGACGAATAACTTATCAAATTGGTTACTAAGTCTGAGAAATCGCCACTTCTTACTCATTGATTTGATTATTTTCACGAGTACGCCAGTATTAGCTCTAGTCCTGTTCTTAAACAATCATTTAGATATCAACCCCTATCAATCTGGACTGATACTGGCAACCATTCTGTTCCTAGTCGTTAAACTAACTGTATTTTCTACCTTCGGTCTCTACAAGCGTTGCTGGTCTTATGCCAGTATTGATGAACTAGAGCAGATAGCCGCACTTACTGCTGCTGCTATCGTCATTCAAACGTTATTGTTTCACTGGTCTAATGGTTTAACCAATTTATCCTTGAATAACCTGCCTAATTCCTTGCCCTTACTTGACGGTATACTCAGCATGTTGTTTGTCGGTAGTCTTCGCTTCAGTGTTCGTGCAGTTGAAAGAGTCAGCCAAAGGAATAGGAAGTTTCATCGCCGGGATAATGTACTGATTGTTGGTGCTGGTAGTGCAGGGGTTGCTCTAGCCCAGGATATGCAAAAGAATCCTTCCCTGGGTTTTAATCCTGTCGCCTTTATTGACGATGACCGTAAAAAGCTCAATTTAAGAATTAGGCGACTACCTATAGTTGGTAATCGTGATGCCATTCCTGATGTTGTTCGCTCTCTACGTATTCGCAAAATTATTATCGCCATGCCTACAGCACCTGGGCGAGTTATTCGGGAAGTTTTAGATATTTGTAAATCCACAGGAGTACCAACTAGTACTTTACCTGGTATGAATGAAATCCTCAATAATCCTATCCGTGTTGGTAGTGTTCGGGATGTCAAGATTGAAGACTTGCTGCGTCGCGAACCTATACAAACTGATGTTCACCGTGTGGCTAAGTTTCTGAAAGGAAAGATAGTTTTAGTAACAGGAGCAGGAGGCTCTATTGGCAGTGAACTTTGTCGCCAAATTTTTAAGTGTCAACCCTCAGAAATGGTACTTTTGGGACATGGAGAAAACTCCGTGTTCCATATCCAACAAGAACTAAACCAAGTTTTAGAACTACTTGAATACGATCGGTTAGAAAATGAAAGACTTCCCAATATTAATACTATTATTGCTGATATTCGATTGACAGGTCGGTTAGAGTACATTTTTGACAAATTCAGACCAGATATTGTTTTCCACGCTGCGGCTCACAAACATGTGCCAATGATGGAATTAAATCCTCCAGAAGCGATCACAAACAATGTGCTGGGAACTAAAAATTTGCTGGATCTCTCATTGCGATATGGTGTAGAACACTTTGTGATGATTTCAACGGATAAAGCAGTTAATCCCACCAATGTTATGGGCTGCAGCAAGCGAGTGGCGGAAATGCTGGTGCTACAAGCGGCTCAAAGGAGTGGTAGGCATTTTTCTGTGGTTCGTTTTGGCAATGTTCTCGGTAGCCGAGGTAGTGTTGTTCCTACCTTTAAGGGTCAAATTGCTGCTGGGGGTCCGGTGACTGTTACCCACCCTGATATCTGTCGCTATTTCATGACGATTCCAGAAGCAGTTCAATTGGTTTTGCAAGCCTCAGTAATTGGTCAGGGTGGTGAAGTGTTTATGCTCAATATGGGTCAACCGGTCAAAATTGTTGACTTAGCCAAAGAACTGATTCGCCTGTCCGGGTATGAAGTGGGTAAGGACATTGACATTGTCTTTACCGGACTGCGACCAGGAGAAAAGTTATTTGAGGAACTGCTAATTCCTGGAGAAGAATATGAACCAACCCTACATGACAAATTGCTAGTAGTTAAAAATGCTAGTCACATGGTTTCCCAAAATCTTGACTATGCAGTAGAAGCACTCCGGAAAGCTGCCGCTCAAAATTATACCAATCTAATTCTATTCTTGCTGGAGCAACTGGTACCAGGATACACCCCTAAATACAAAAAAACTACTCCCATCCTAAATCTCTCTTCGGATATTTCTAAGATGATCAGGACTGATGACAAAATTAAAGTGTTGGACAAGTGTTATCACCAAGCCAACGGCCAATTTACCCACACCAAAAAAATTGGGTTCTGGGAAATGGAAGATTATTTGCAAAAGGCTCTAAAAAATCAGGAGTTGCAGCTTTACTACCAGCCAATTATGCTCCTAGAAAACGAGCATGTTAATAGTTTTGAAGCACTGTTGCGCTGGCAGCATCCTAACCTAGGATTGATTTACCCAGAAGAGTTTATGCCAGTAGCAAAAGCCACTAGCTTGATTGTTCCCATTGGTTGGTGGGTAATCATAGAAGTTTGCAATCAACTACAGTCTTGGCAACAACTGTTTCCTAGTCAAACACCGATAACCATTAGTGTTAATCTGTGTCGCCAACAGTTATTACAACCTGATTTAGTTCAGCAGATTGACCATATTATCAAGAAAAATAACTTGGATGCTTATCGTTTGAAGCTAGAAATACCTGAGAGTTTTATTCGTAAAAATCCTGAGGAAGCCATGGTGGTGCTTTCCAAACTTAGAGCCATTGGGGTTCAGTTAGAATTAGATAATTTTGGTATTGGTAATTCATCGGATATCAATTATATCCATGAGGTATCTAACTCTCTCTATAGAGAGTTTAATGGCTTGAAAGTTGATCGCTCTCTAGTCAGTAAAATAAATACGGATAACAGAAATTTAGAACCCGTTCAAACCGTGGCTAAACTAGCCAATGATATTGGTGTTGATCTAATTGCCACCGGGGTAGAAACATCCAGGCAAATTGATCAACTAAAAATCCTCAACTGTAAATATGGACAGGGCTACTTTTTCTCCAAACCCGTAGACGTTGAAGCGGCGATAACTTTGATTGGAGTTTAGCTAAACCTAAGCCCTCAAGTAGCACCATCTGTAGGGCATACGCTTACAGCTAAACTAAGGGGAGAGTGGAAAGAGGGGGAGGAGGGGGGAGAAATTTGGTGTGTAGCTCATCCAACTTAAAACCGCGATAAACATTCATCATCAATCAGTATAAGAAAGCAAGCAATTATGGTGATTAGTAAGATAGCAAAATACAGCAAGTTAGTCTTTGTACTAGGGATATTCACCACTGTTGCTTGTAATACTATGACAACAGCTCAACCCTCTAAGGTTACCACGGTTTATCAAGGGAGTGATGAACACTTTTCCAATCCAGAACGAGGCTTTTTTATGCCTTTTAATCCTCTGGACAATACATCAAATAATCCCTTACAGCTGTCTGAGCTACAAGAGGTTAGGAATAACCAAATGACTTTATTACGTAAGGTTTACGTAATTTCAGAATTTAGAAATAAACCGTTATCAGAGTCTTTTCTACAAACCCTATCCCAGGATTTGAATACGGCTCGACAAGCTGGGGTTAAATTAATCCTACGGTTTGCCTATAATTGGGTAGGAGGTGGTGAAGATTCATCCCGCGATCGCATACTCTCCCATCTGGATGATCTGCAACCGATATTAGCATCAAACTACGATGTTATCGCCTACATGGAAGCAGGTTTTATTGGTTACTGGGGAGAATGGCATAGTTCTTACTATGGTTTGGATAGCAACAATGAAGATAGAAAAGCTATTTTGTTTAAACTGCTGTCGGTGCTACCCAGTGAACGGATGGTTACTCTACGATATCCCAATCATAAAATGGCAATTTTTGATCAGGAAAATCCTCTTACCCCTAATGAAGCGTTTAATGGTACTAACCGAGGGAGAACTGGAGCTACTAATGATTGTTTCCTAGCCAGTATTGATGATTGGGGAACTTACAGCGATACAGATCGGGGGATAATAGAACAAGAAAAGGCATTTTTAAATCTGGATAATCGGTATGTGGTACAAGGGGGAGAAACCTGCAATCCTAGTTCTTTTGACGATTGTCCCAATGCCTTAAATGAACTAGAACGAATGCGCTGGAGTGCATTAAACTACAAACCGGGTGATGCCACTGAGATCCTTGAAGACTGGGAAACCCAAGGGTGTTTAGAGGAAATTAAACGTCGTTTGGGCTATCGCTTCCGTCTAGTCAAATCAGTTACTCCTACTAGGGTAAAACCCGCTCGTACATTCTCGATACAATTGGAAATTATCAATGAAGGATGGGCTAGTCCTTACAATCCTCGGCCACTGGAAATTATTCTCCGTCACCGTGTCACTCGTCGCGAATACCATTTACCTATAGACCAGGATCCTCGGATGTGGATGCCTGGTAGTACTCAGGTTATTAATGCTGTCACTCGTACTCCAGGCACAATCGAAAGTGGAACCTATGATGTTTTCTTAAACCTACCTGATCCAGCTCCTCAATTATATAATCGTCCAGATTATTCCATCAGACTTGCTAATCAAAATCTCTGGGAAGCCTCGACAGGCTACAATTCCCTATTGACTAGCCTTGTTGTTAATTAAACTATAAGCATATGGTGATAGCTGATAGGTGATAGCTGAGATATGTTGGCGTAGCCTGCGCGTAGCGCATATGGTTAAATACGGATAGAGACTATGAAAGTTTGGTCAGGGCAGAGCTTGCTTATCTACTGTAAAAAGCTAGTCAATGGCTCGACGAATAGCAAAATTTTTCGCGCAATTGTAACTGTTGGTTTATTAACTGCTTTTGTAAAAGTTGGTTCTATTATTAAAGAATTAGTAGTTGCCTGGAGGTTTGGTACTGGGGATGAATTAGATGCATTTTTTATCGCTTTATTGGTTGTCTTTTTGATAAAAAATGTAATCGCTGAATCCCTTGATACTGCATTTATTCCTACCTATATCCGTGTACGAGAGCAGGAAGGAATGGCAGCCGCTCAAAAACTGTTTTCTGGAGTAATGATCTGGGCATTAGTACTGCTTAGCTTCACTACTATAGTAATGGTAGCTACTGCTCTGGTTTATTTACCATTGATTGCCTCTGGGTTTAACCCCGAAAAGTTAGAGCTTACCTTCCATCTACTTGGTTTAATGGCACCCGTAGTTGTCCTTACTGGAATTGCCATCATTTGGAGTGCTGTTTTGAATGCCGGGGAACGTTTTGCTCTAGCAGCTCTATGTCCAATGATGATTCCGGTGATTAGCATCCTATTGATAGTAGGATTTAAGTCTTTGGGAATCTTTGCCTTAGTTGCTGGATTAATTAGTGGTACAGTTCTAGAGCTGATAATTCTGGGAATAGCACTCCATCATCAAGGTATTTCATTACTGCCAAGATGGTATGGATTTAATGAGCCTATGCGCCAGGTAGCAAGCCAGTATCTGCCAATGATTGCTGGAGCATTATTAATCTGTAGTGCTGCTCCAATTGATCAAGCCATGGCAGCTATGTTGTCTCCTGGTAGTGTGTCTATACTTAACTACGCCAACGGTTTAATTGCTTCTCCTATTAACCTAATGAGTATTGCCATCAGCACTGCGGTAATTCCCTATTTTTCTAAGATGGTTGCTAGTCAGGATTGGCACGAAATCCGTGGCACCCTTAGGTATTATCTGCGGCTGATATTTTTGATTACCGTACCGCTAAGCATAATTCTAATTGTTTTTTCTGAGCCGATAGTTAAACTAGTTTTTGAACGAGGTTCATTTACCTCTGATGCTACTAATTTAGTCGCGCAAACTCAAGCCCTCTATGCCTTACAAATTCCTTTTTATATTGCTAATATTCTAGTGGTTAGGCTGGTGTCAGCTATGAGACTTAACTATATCCTAATGTGGGTATCTGGATTTGATTTAGCCATTAATATCATCTTGAATATTCTCTTTATGCAATGGCTGGGAATTAAAGGCATTGCGTTATCTACTAGCTGCGTGTATATCTTTTGTTTCTCATTTATGCTCTTATTTACCCAAAACCAAATCAAAAATAAAAACCCTGGAAAACTATGATGCGATTAACACTAGTGACGTCATCTTTGTCCTGTGGGGGTGCTGAGCGAGCGGTAGCTTTGCTAGCAAAAGGATTCTTTAACAAGGGTTATCAAGTTGATGTGGTAACAATTGATGACACCTATCTTGACTTTTATAAATTACCTGATGGGGTTAATCGAGTAGCCCTTAATATCGCCAAGAACTCACCAACTTTTATTCATGGAATTTGGAATAATCTCTATCGTCTCTGGGTCTTGAGGCGAACCATTAAATCCCTCCACCCTGATGTCGTCATTTCTTTTTTAGATCAAATCAATATCTTGACCCTGTTAGCTCTTGTTAAGACTAACTATCCCGTTCTGGTAAGTGAACAGAATGATCCTCGTAAAAGTTCTAGTGGAAAAGTATGGGATAGATTGCGACATATCACCTATTCCTTTGCGGATAAAGTGGTGAGCGTAGGGGATGGAGTGAATCAGTATTTTGACTGGCTCCCCCAAACCAAACGAGCAGTAATTTACAACCCATTGGCTAGTATCAATCCCATCCCTAGTATGGATAAATTCCTGGAAACTAAAGGAGCTGATCTAACTAAAAAATGGATAGTTGCTATCGGAAGGCTTACCCATCAGAAAGGGTTTGATATTTTATTATCTGCTTTCAAAAAACATGCTGATCGGTATCCAGACTGGCAACTTATAATTTTAGGAGAAGGGGAGCTTCGTCCAGAGCTTGAAAATCTCAGAGATGAATTAGGTTTAACTAATCACGTCATCTTCCCTGGGGTTGTCCGTAATCCCTTTTCAGTCTTAAAACGCTCAGAATTATTTGTCTTGTCTTCCCGCTTTGAAGGGTTACCAGGGGTTTTAGTGGAAGCACTCGCTTGTGGACTCCCCGTTGTTTCAACAGATTGTCCTAGTGGTCCACGAGAAGTTATTCGTGATGGTGTAAATGGGATTTTGGTGCCCAGTGAAAATAGGTTAGCCTTAGGTACAGCAATGGAGCGTTTAATATCCAATGAGGAAGAGCGTAAACGTCTAGCCTCTTATGCTCCAAAAATTACAGAACAATTTGGTTTAGGAACAATAATAGAACGCTGGGAAACTTTATTTAGTGACGTTATAAGTCAGCAGTCAGCAGTCAGCAGTCAGCTTTATGAATCACTGACAGCAGATGTAACAGGGATTAATTGAAAACTGCTATAAAGTATGATCTATAAAAGAATGATGGATACAAGGCATATCGCTTTTTTTCTACCTGCTCTCTATGACGGTGGCGCAGAACGGGTAACGGTTAACTTGCTCAAAGGGATGTTGGAAAAAGATCTCCAGTTGGATCTAGTTCTTGCTAGTGCTGACGGACCCTATCTAAGCCAAGTGCCTAAGGAGGTGCGTCTAGTAAACTTGGCAGCCGGACGAGTTGTGAAAGCAATTCAACCCTTGTCACGTTACTTACAACAAAACAGACCTTCTGCTCTAGTGTCTCATCTGGCTCATGCTAACGTCATTGCGGTAGCAGCCAGGGAGTTAGCTCGTACCAAGACTCGATTAGTGTTGGTGGAACACAACACTTTATCAGCTTCTAAGTCTCAGTTAATGCGAGCTAAATTGGTGCCACCACTGATGAAATGGTTTTACCCTCGTGCTGATGAAATTGTCGGAGTTTCTAAAGCAGTAGCACAGGATTTGGAGTATCAACTTGGTTTTGACCAAGGAACAGTCAGAGAAATTTACAATCCAGTGGTTAATCATCAACTAATCGCCAAATCAAAAATGCCTGTGAGCCATCCTTGGTTTCACAAAGACGCTCCTCCTGTCTTTTTGGCTGTTGGTAGATTATCACCTCAGAAAGATTTCTTGACTCTAATCCAAGGGTTTGCACGTTTAAGAAAAAAAATGATCGCTCGTCTGGTGATTTTAGGTGAAGGGGAATCCCGAGGCGAATTAGAGGCAACGATTAACAGACTAGGAATTGCAGAGGATGTTTCTATGCCAGGTTTTGTAGAGAATCCTTATGCGTACATGAGTAAGGCGAATGCATTAGTTTTGTCTTCTCGCTGGGAAGGGTTACCCACTGTGTTAATTGAAGCAATGGCATGTGGTTGCCAAGTAATTGCTACAGATTGTCCTAGTGGTCCAGCGGAAATTTTATCAGCAGGACAATATGGCATTTTAGTACCAGTCGGGGATTCAGCCGCTTTATCATTAGCTATGTTACAAGTACTTAGATCTCCATTAACTCAGGATAAATTAATGGAGCGGGCAAGATACTTTTCTACTGAGCGAGCAGTTTCTGAGTATTTGGCTATCTTGAACTAAAGTCGTTAGTTAATTAAAAATTAAAAATTATCATAAATAACTTGTGTTTTTCTAAAATTTAGAAATGAATTGTGATAATTTTTTATCGGAACTTCCCTACTCCCTACTCCCTACTCCCTACTCCCTACTCCCTACTCCCTACTCC
>NZ_CEYLVT010000167.1:5617-16686 GCF_982860115.1 Moorena sp. | reverse complement strand
TAATTCTTAATTCTTAATTCTTAATTCTTAATTCTTAATTCTTAATTCTTAATTATCGATGATATCCATTGGTAGCAAGGGCAGTAGATACTTGTTGGATTAGAGCTTCTTTGGTAGAGGAGTTATCTAAAACCTTATCAGCAAGTGCTATTTTCTGCTGGAGGGGGAGTTGGCTGTTGATCCGGGCTTGAGCTTGTTCTTTAGAGATGCGATCGCGTTTCTGGATCCGTCTGAGCTGTTGTTCTGGTGAGCAGCTGACTACCCAGATTTCTGTCACTAAATCGGTCATCTTAGCTTCAAATAGTAAAGGGATAACTAAGATGACTGTAAGAGCCACTATGGTATCGAGTTGAGATTTAAAGCGATCGCGTACATAAGGATGGATTTGTTGCTCTAACCACTGTCGCTCAGCTGAGTTACTAAAAATTATCTCTCCCAAGCGTTTGCGGTTCAGGGTACCGTCACTGTGTTGCACTTGTAAACCGTAGCGCTGATAAATCTGTTTCAGGATTGGTGAATCTGGTTGTACCGCTTCTCTGGCATAGATATCCGCATCTAAAATCGGTAACCTGTAGGTATCAGCCAGGTAATTCGATACGGTGGTTTTTCCCGTGGCGATACCACCGGTTAGACCAATGATGCGTTTTTGATTCATGAGCGTTAAGTATACAATCGGTTGTGAGATCAGGGATGCGTTCGCGCAGCGTGCGCGTAGCGCAATCGCACGTATTGGTCACAAATCCGTTCTACCAGGTAGTGGGTTACCGCGCAATTCCCTTACCTTCAGCCACCCTAAAGTAGCTTAGGGCTGATATGATGTTAGGATGACTACCCTGTCTTGATGCAGTCGCTCATGGGGGAAACCCCCAAGACCGCGCTGCATCGCTTAATAACAATCTCCCCCATCTCCCCATCTCCCCATCTCCCCATTTCCCACACTCCCCACACTTCCCACACTTCCCACACTCCCCACACTCCCCGCGCCCCCGCCCCTAGATTATCGGTCTTCAACCGGACTTGATATGAGTGCTTCAGTTTTCTTGTCTAAATCTCATCTAACTTTCATTTATTCGTTAGGGTGATTTCAGAATGGTAGTTCATTCTAATAATTAAGCAACTAAAACAATGATTTAATTCATTTTTGATTACTAGGAGAAAGTATTATGAAACGTCTAATTGTTGGTGGTTTATCCGTATTGTTAATGGCAGCAGCAACTCCTGGTGTGCAAGCAGAAACAACTGTTGTTAAGCACAACTCTTTAAACAATGCTCTGGTCAGTCAACGAATAGCCTCTACTATCGCCACAGGAAGCTTTATCACCGTTGATAGAGGGCATCGCACTCAAGGAAATGCCAAGATTGTCAATGAAAATGGTAAACGCTATCTAGAATTTGATCAATCCTTTAAAACCGGTAGTGGACCCGAAGTGAAGGTACTCCTTTATCGGAACAGTAGTGTACCTCGTAAAATTCGGCCACAAGACTATGTAACCCTCGCCCGACTCCAGAAATTCAGTGGTGCTCAACGCTATGCTATTCCTGACAACATAAATCTTGATGAATTTGGCTCTGTAGCAGTTTGGTGTCGTCGTTTTAACATCACCTTTGGTTACGCTTCTCTGTAAAAGGAATAGGGAGTCGGGAGTCGGGAGTCGGGAGTCGGGAGTAGCGATGCAGTGCAGTCAAAGGGAGCTAGTTACTCATTGCCCCATCGCCCCATCTTCCCACACTTACCACACCTGTCACGCCTCCCATCTAGCGGTTTATAGCCTAATGAGGTACACAAGTTTTTTTTCCTGCTCCCTGCTCCCTGCTCCCTGCTCCCTGCTCCCTGTTCCCTGCTCCCTGTTCCCTGTTCCCTGTTCCCTGTTCCCTGTTCCCTGTTCCCTAAAACCCAGAATTTTGTACCTCACCTAATAAAAAAATATACAAACATTAATTAGTAATTAACGTTTGATTAACAACACTCTGATAAATTGGGGAAATTGCCGTTTTTCGCAGTGCTTTTTTCAAGGATTTATTCGTACTATTTAAAATAGTGATCCAGGTCTGACCAGGACATTCTAATTCATCCGCTAGACGGTCAATCAGTTGTTGGTCTTTAGTAGAGCTATTCGACTCCAAAAAATTACGCTGACGGCTGACACCGAGGATGTAATAGGGATTGTCTGGAAAGATTAGCACTACTTTGCGCACTAAATAAGCTTCTTTAATCTCAGGGTAACCAGCAAGTTGTTGTTGTAAGGCAGCTTCTACCTCAGTCGATAGTCCGTGGGGTTGAAAGCGATCGCCGTGACTGAAACCAGAGCGCTCTTCCTGTGCCAGGGTGATTAATTCATGATGTTTGGCAGCTCTTTGACGATATTGGTCTGCTTCTGCGTCACGTCCTTGGCGTCTTAAAAACCCATAAATTGATTGAGTGCCACTCAAGACACTATCTGGGTCTAGTGCCATCGCCTGCTCCAGATAATCGATACCAGCTTCATTATCTTGTGCGATTAAGATTTGCCCTAGTAAATAATTGGCGGATACATGGTCAGCTTGCCTGGTCAGTACTGACTTTAATAACGGGATTGCTTCTTGGGTGCCGACTAAATCTAATGTCCAACGAGCACGATTCCAGGCTTCCTCAACACTTAGCGGAGAGTCGGCAGCTTTTGCCTCTAAAGCTTCCAAGGATTGGCGTATCGCCTGAGCCTGGGTATAGTTTTCTCGCCATTGGTAATTGATAGTAGTTTGCCATTGACGCTCCAACTCTTGAGTCAGGGGTAGTAACGCTTTACCCAAAAACTGCTCAGCCGCTGTTACCAAGACCCGTATCGGTAAGCTAGGGGGTGGGTTAAAGGGATATTTCAAAGCTTTTAGCCGTTCCAACAGACAAGGATGGGTATCGGCATGATGGGTTTGAGACATCAACGCTGACCTAATCCACTGTTGTTGCTGATTGGGTTCAATGGGACTCGACAATGCTTTAGCTAAATCTTGCAAAGGGGTTTGTGGAGGATTGGGTTGATGGTGGGCTTTCTGATAAATGTCATTCCAGAAAGATTGTTCCAAGTACTGAGCTTTGACCTGAACACTCAGCAGCGCTTCCGCAACGTGCTGACTACCTGCTAACTCGGCAGCACAGCGGTCAGCTTCGTATTCATTAGCACGGGCAAGTACGAAAGAATAGGCATTGAAAAAAGGGGAATACCAATTAAAAAAGCCATGAAACAGTACTGTTGCTCCGGCATGTTGACTTTGTTCCAATTGTTGCCAAATCTGCTCCCACGTTCGACGCAATCGATAAATCCAGGCTGCAAAGGAACTGTGCTTGCCAGATAAATGTCCTAATTCATGGGCAAGGACTGCTCGAAATTGTCTAGGAGAAAGGGCTTGGAGTAAAGGTAGTCCTAAAATTAAGTAGTTATCTTGCCATCCCAGTAAGCCCAGACGAGGAATCTGAACTACTGCTGCATTAAATTCGCTGGTCAGGATGACATGGTGAAAGGAAGGAGCTTTTAGAGCTTTGGTCAACTCATCAATCAAGGCAAACAGTTTTGGGACTTGCTGGCGCTGTAGTTTTAATCCCTGGGGTGGTGGAAAACTCACCCATAGCGATCGCATAATCATCCACGCTACCAGCAAAAGCATGATCAGTTGAACCATGCCACGATTGATCCGACCACTGTAGTAAATCAACAGTACTACCAGTCCGAGAACTCCTAACAACCCTGCCAAGACCAGAAAAATGTAGGCATAACCCAGTGCAGCTAGAAGTCCTACACGCAGCTTATAATTATCGGGATATCGTTGGGCATAATCTTCGAGTTTCTTGACTAAGGTATCAAATTCTTCGTTTGTCATGGGTTAATCTCCTATTAACTAAGTCTGTTTGACCCAGTCTCTAGTTATAGTTAGCCCAAGTTAGTAGTCTTCTTGATCAAGAAAAGGCTTTTTTGAGAATTAAATTTATTTGACAATTGAACAATTTACCCAATTTCCCCGCAAAGATCAGGTAATGCTTAAGCCAACACTCTAGAATAACAGTGAAGACTAGGGGTAAGCCAGAAGATTAACGTGCAGCTAAAGCAAGTCATTATTATTCACAAAGCTGGAGACTCTCAAGGAAAACGTTGCGCAGAAAAATGCGCTCGGGAGTTGGAAGCACGCCAGTGCAGGGTTCTGATCGGACCAAGTGGCGCGAAAGATAATCCCTACCCAGTTTTTTTAGCTTCTGCCACCGAAGCCATTGATTTGGCAGTGGTTCTTGGCGGGGATGGGACAGTATTAGCAGCCGCAAGACATCTGGCTCCGGAAGGAATACCAATTTTGGCCGTAAATGTTGGAGGTCATCTGGGATTTCTGACCGAACCTATTGAAGAATTTAAAGACACTGAGCAAGTATGGAACCGACTATTAGAAGACCGCTATGCAGTTCAGCGGCGGATGATGTTAGAGGGGGCTGTGTTTGGGGGAAACCGCACTGACATTACACCAGTTAGCGGACGCTTTTTCGCACTCAATGAAATGTGTGTCAAACCTGCCTCTGCCGATCGGATGATTACCTCAATTCTGGAAATGGAAATTGATGGACAAATAGTCGATCAATACCAAGGGGATGGACTAATTGTTGGCACTCCCACTGGTTCCACTGGCTATACTGTTTCCGCTAATGGTCCAATTTTGCACGACTCAATCGAAGCGATCGCAGTCGCCCCCATTTGTCCGATGAGCCTTTCCAGTCGTCCTTTCGTCCTCCCCTCTGGCTCTGTTGTCAGTATCTGGCCCTTGGGGGATTATGAGCTAAACACTAAACTCTGGATGGATGGTGTGCTCGCAACCTCTATTTGGCCTGGACAACGGGTGGACGTGCGCAGAGCAGATTGTCAGGCCAAGTTCATTATCTTACGGGAAAAGTATTCCTATTACCAGACCTTAAGGAATAAGCTTCAGTGGGCTGGTACGAGAGTCACCTACAGTAACAACCACCGCAATGGAGCACCTGGTTAGTTAATGGGGAAATGGGGAGATGGGGAGATGGGGAAATGGGGAGATGGGGAGATGGGGAGATGGGGAGTACTCACAGGGGTAGGTTTTTTACATTTGGGTAAAACATGGGACGACTCAGAGGAAGAGGAAAAGAAAAACAACGAACAAATGATGATTTTAACGACAAATTAAGTATATTGTCTTGATGCAATAGCGAGTGGGGGAAACCCCCTCATGAAGGTAATGGTGCGCTTGACCCGTAATTTAATTCGCCACGGGTCGCACCTGAGGCATCGCTTGTCTGTACCCCCACACCCTACACCCTACACCCTACACCCCACACCTGACGTCTTTGTAAAAAACATACCCTTGAAAGGATGGGGAGATGGGGAGATGGGGAAGTGTGGGGAGGTTAAACGGTGGGATTTCTGAGTACTCTACCAATCACCAATGCCCACTTGCTAGAATTGACTGGAGACAATTCTGTCCATTAACTTTATTAACAATTAGATAAAAATGACGAATTTGGAAGCAATGCAAGTTGACGGAATTCCAGAGACTAAAATTCCTAAGACAATAGAGCAAATCTCTTCTTCATCAATTTCAAAACCTTCAGTTTTAATAAGCGTAGGTTCTTATTTATTCCTGGCTGCTGCGGTTGGGGTCGGAATTGCCTCTATTTTGATCTCACACCGTCAAATATTGCTAATCGTTAGCGCTGCTTGTTTTGCCGTTTTTATATTTCTGTTTCTATTTAATCAAAAATTGTGGCAAGACTATAAAGAAGCTAATCATGAGTTTCAACTGACCAAAAAGT
This sequence comes from Moorena sp., assembly GCF_982860115.1. NCBI lineage: Bacteria > Bacillati > Cyanobacteriota > Cyanophyceae > Coleofasciculales > Coleofasciculaceae > Moorena > Moorena sp. The sequence goes on along the minus strand of NZ_CEYLVT010000167.1, from coordinate 10,895 downwards.
CTAAACTGTGTAGTGGGCTCTGGTGCGGTAATAATTCCATAGAGAATAACCCGATAACTCTAGCGATAGAAAAAGCATTAAACTATAGCCAAGAGTTAATTGACGATTATAAAAAGACCCGCAGGACCTCCCGAAATGCTTACTATATTGCCCAAATGTTAACCATTATTTTATCGGGAATAACACCAATTTTAGTCTTGCTAGACAAATTAGAAACTGGTTCTGCATTACTAAAGTGGCTCCCGGTAATCTTTCCAGCTGTTGCTTCTATTGTTGCTAGTGTCTCTACTTCCTTTCCGTTTCAAGAAAATTGGATTGCTGCCAACACTACTGTAGAATTGTTAGAAGCGGAACAGGAAAAATTTGTATTGGGAGTTAGTCAACCTTATCGCTTTTCTGATTCATCCGATGGCGCGCGACGTCAACAACAGTCACAAAAAGCCATAGAACATTTTATTGTTCAGGTGAATAAGATTCACCTCAAGCAAGTCCAATCCTCTGATGGCAATGAGTCAGGGTCTAATGGCAATCAGTCAGGAGAGAAGAAACAGGATTAAAGAATGTAGAATTAAGAATTAAGAATGTAGAATTAAGAATGTAGAATTAAGAATGTAGAATTAAGAATTAAGAATGCAGAATTAAGAATGGTGAAGGCAGAATAGTGAATGGTGAAGGCAGAATGCAGAATCCAGAATGGTGAAGCTAGAAGCCAGAATGGTGAATTCTAAATTATATTCAATTCTAAATTCTAAATTCCCAATTCCCAATTCTAAATTCTACATTCTACATTCTACATTCTAAAATATCGGTACTGATGGGTCAGCTACAGACACTCGCACCCGCTTTCCTACCGGTAACTGAGTGCTAAGGTTGGTGCGAGCGTGGAGTTTTTTGCCGGAAGCAGTTTGTAAACAGTAGCGGTATTCACGACCTAGGAAATGTCGGTCTTGAATCACTACGGTGGAGTCATCATCAGGCTTGAGAAGAACATTTTCTTCCCGAAGCATCAGCTCCCCTTCCTCCAGCTGATCCAGTTTAGTATTAAGTATGGAGTCATTGACTCTGATGGCAAAAGAGCCTACTTCTGTTTCCCATAGGTCTCCTCTACGTTGGGCTGGTAAAAAGTTGGCTTGGGTGACGAATTCTGCTACAAAGCGAGAGCTGGGATTGGTATAGATTTCTTCTGGTGTCCCCAATTGCTCTAATCGACCAGAACGCATGACTCCTACTTGGTCGGAAATCGATAAGGCTTCTTCTTGGTCATGGGTGACAAAAATAGCAGAGGTGCCCGTTTCTTTGAGAATACCTCGCACTTCCTGACGCAACCGCAGACGCACTTGCACATCCAGATTGCTGAGGGGTTCATCCAATAGAATTAATTTAGGTTGCGGGGCTAAGGCACGGGCTAGGGCTACTCGCTGCTGCTGACCACCAGAGAGTTCGTGGGGGTAACGTTTGCCCATGCCAGCTAATCCGACTAATGCGATCGCATCTTCCGTATTATTCTTGACCGAGACACCACTCTTCTGTTTCCGATTCTGCTTAAGCCCAAACGCCACATTCTCTGCTACGGTCAGATGAGGAAATAGAGCATAGTCTTGAAAGACCATACCAGTATTGCGCTGTTCTGGTGGTAACCAATACCCTGGCCCAGTCACTTTCCGTCCTGCCAATACCACTAGTCCCCCTTGGGGTCGCTCAAACCCAGCTACAATCCGCAGTAAAGTCGTTTTGCCACAGCCAGATGGCCCCACTAATCCCAGTAAATCCCCTTCATACAGGGTAAACGACACATTCCCCACTGCTGGCTCAGTGGTTTGATCAAAGTGTTTAGTAATCCCTTCTAAATGTAGAATTGCTGGTTTTGTCATGAATTGATAGTAACGGTATTCTTTTAAGGTTTAAGGTTAGCAGGTTGTTCGCGTAGCGTGGCCTATTGGCCAAGGTTGAAGGTTTAAGGTTTAAGGTTGAAGGTTGAATGTTGAAGGTTGAATGTTGAGTATACCTGGGAGTATCAGTATTGTCTTAATGGAGTCGCTGATCGAGGAAACCACACCCCACACCCCACACCCCACACCCCACACCCCACACCCTACACCCTACACTCCACACTCCACACCCTACACCCTACACCCTACACACTCCCTAAAGTCTCTCCTTGCGCCTTTTGCTAGGAAGCCGCCAGCAATCATCGAGCCAGGATATTAACTCCTGGCGCGGAAGGGTTAGCTGTCTGAGGATACTCCAAATTTGAATCAAAGCCATGACATTATCGATTTCAGCTTTCAAGGGCTGGTCAGTCTTACAGTGACAGGGAATCTCTAGCTCTTGCAAGCGTCGATAGACTTGCCATCGCTCTCCCCACTTGATCTCAATCACCTGACTGGCCTCTGATTCAGATATAGATGGATCCATAATCAATAATGAAATAATTTTTTGTTAAAAGCTGGAACCAAGCTGCCTTGGTTAAGAGAATATTTGAGCAGCCAGGGATTAGTTATTGCTAATGCTCCTAGACTAGTTTAGTCGATTTAGGTTTCAAATGCAAAGCTTTCTCAACTAATTTACAAAAAAAATATTATTAGGACTTACGAAGTTTACTGGGTTTTGCCCCCTTGCCCCCCAATATTGGGGAGTAATGATGTCAAAGTCCCCCAGAATTGGGGGATTTAGGGGGCAATTGCCTAAGTCTTGATTATTTCAACAGTTACTAGTCAGAAAATAGCACTGGAATACCTGGAAATGCGGTGATCAGGAGATGGAAAGATCTAGGGCAAGTGATGAAAACACTTATAAGGAATTTTGTCAACTATAATTTCAACTACCATCACAACCACACCAGCCGATGTAGGGTGGGCAGTGCAGCAGACCAATTAGCTCAGCTCCGGTACCCATCCCAAAGCACTGCCCACCAACTGCCCGCCCCAACATAATATTGAAACTGGCAAGATGCCAGTTCCACGCCTGATGCCAGTTCCACGCCTGATGCCCATTCCACCACTTGATGCCAGCAGATGTAGGGTGGGCAGTGCAGCAGACCAATCAGCTCAGCTCCGGTACCCATCCCAAAGCACTGCCCACCAACTCAGCTGCCCAGCTAGAATGAATGACAAGGGTGCCATATAAATGAATGCTTCCCCCAACTGCTACGCGAGGTGGGGGTGTCTTTGTTAATTACAAGGTTTTATCCCTCGCGATAGGCGGCATTCTCGCCGAATAGCCAGGACTTTTGCTGGACTATTCCCCCAAGTCGTTTCCGCTATGGGGCAATAATAAGAAACTTTTACCTAGAGTCTGACGTATATAAACCGACTACAAAGGATTTACAGGTTTGTTTTCCCTGGCGTTGAGAGGTCGTGCCTCTAGGTTGCTCAGAATCTTGTTCTGTCCTTTGCCGTACCGCTCAAGCTAGATTAATTATAACACAATTTGGCGTTCCTTGACCCCCACCTGAACGTTCGCGCAGCGTGGCCGTAGGCCAGGTGGGGGAATGCGTCACAAAATCTGTTCAACCTTCATATAAGATCCTTAAGATGGTCAATTGGGATCCCTATCTAGCATCAATCCGTAACAGCTACGCCCAATGGTGGCAAGTTTATACCCTCACCGATGTCGAAGGTCGTAAGCGCAAGCAGCAGCAACCAACCCCTAGGCTGTTTGATTTTGGCCTAATGGTGCAAACCATCAAGTCGGAGCAGCCACAAAGAGACGAAAATCGGGAAGAAGAGGAAAATCGGGAAAAAATTGAGCGCTTACCTGTCCTAGACGGATTGCGCAAGTATGCTGCTGACCATGTTTTACTAGTGGGACGTCCGGGTTCGGGCAAATCGACTGCATTAGTGCGATTGTTAGGGGATGACGGGATACCAGGGAAAATTCCGGTGCTGGTCGAACTGCGATATTACCAGACATCCGTGCTGGAGTTAGTGCGGAATTTTCTGAAACGCCATGATGTACTCCTCGACTCTACCGATATCGAAAGACTATTGTTTGAAGGACAATTCTGGTTACTGATCGATGGCGTAAACGAGCTACCCTCAGAAGCAGCACGTGTGGATTTGACTCAGTTTCGGAGGGATTACCAGAAGCGTACTCCCATGATTTTCACCACTAGGGATTTAGGAGTGGGTGGTGACTTGGGGATTCAGAAGAAGTTGGAAATGCAACCCTTGAGTGTAGAGCAAATGTCGGAATTTGTCCGAAAGTATTTGCCACAACAGGGAGAGCAAATGCTTAAGCAGTTGGGCGATCGCTTACGGGAGTTTGGCCAAACTCCCCTACTATTGATGATGCTGTGTGCCCTGTTTCAGGATAAGGGAGAGATACCGTCGAATCTGGGGTTAGTGTTTCGCTCATTTTCCCAGTTCTATTCTAAGCAAATCAAGCAAGATGTTAACGTTTCAAGGGCATCAAAACTCTTGTGGCCTAAACTGCTACAAGAGTTAGGGTTTGTCATGACAGCAGGGGATAACCCCAAAGAGATTACTGTTGCTATTACTAAGACAAAAGCCGAAGAAATTTTAACTGACTATCTAGGTAAGAAGCCTGTTGTCAATCCTAAGGTTTGCCCCGAAACTTTCCTTGATGACTTACTCAACCATCACTTGATTCAACAATCAGGAGATTTGATTGAGTTTCGACACCAACTGATCCAAGAATACTATACAGCGGAATATTTATTGAAGCAATTACCAAGTATCAGTGATCAGGAGTTACAACAAAACTATCTTAATTATTTGAAATGGACAGAACCTCTGGTGCTGATGCTGGAATTGGTAGATGATCAAGCCCAAGCCCAGCGGGTGGTAAGCTTAGGGTTAGCATTGGATTGGAAACTGGGAGCCAGATTAGCAGGAGCAGTAAAACCAAAGTTTCAAAAGCAGACTATTGGGTTAGTGGCTGGGTTAAAGGTTCCGACCTTACTTACGCTTCAGCTGTTGGGAATAACTGCATCAGAAAAAGCCATACCTGAGCTAAGTAAATACCTGGATCATGACGACTCATCTTTGCGTAGGAGTGTAGCAGAAGCTCTGGGGAAAATCGGTAAAGAAGCCACCATCGACCCCTTAATTAAATTGTTGGATGATCACCACTCTGATGTGCGTAGTAGTGCGGCAGATGCTCTGGGAAAAATCGGTAAAGAAGCCACCATCGACCCCTTAATTAAATTGCTGGATGATGACAACTCTTTTGTGCGTAGTAGTGCGGCAAAAGCTCTGGGAGAAATCGGTAAAGAAGCCACCATCGACCCCTTAATTAAATTGCTGGATGATGACAA
>NZ_CEYLVT010000167.1:0-5517 GCF_982860115.1 Moorena sp. | reverse complement strand
CTCTTTTGTGCGTAGTAGTGCGGCAAAAGCTCTGGGAAAAATCGGTAAAGAAGCCACCATCGCCCCCTTAATTAAATTGCTGGATTATGACGAATATAATGTGCTTATTAGTGCGGCAAAAGCTCTGGTAAAAATTGGCACAGAAGCTACCATAGATCCCTTAATTAAATTGCTGGATGATGAAAACTCTGATGTGCGTAGAAGGGCGGCAAAAGCTCTGGAAAAAATCGGGACAGAAGCCACCATCGACCCCTTAATTAAATTGCTGGATGATGACGAGTATTTTGTGCGTAGTAGTGCGGCAGATGCTTTGGGTAAAATCGGGACAAAAGCCACCATCGATCCCTTAATTAAATTGCTGGATGATCACCACTCTGATGTGCGTAGTAGTGCGGTATATGCTCTAGGAAAAATCGGGACAGAAGCCACCATCGACCCCTTAATTAAATGTCTCGATGATCACCACTCTGATGTGCGTAAGAGTGGGGCAAAAGCTCTAGGAAAAATCGGGACAGAAGCCACCATCGACCCCTTAATTAAATGTCTCGATGATCACCACTCTGATGTGCGTAAGAGTGGGGCAAAAGCTCTGGGAAAAATCGGGACAGAAGCCACTATCGAACCCTTAATTAAATTGCTGGATGATGACCACTATGATGTACGTAATAGTGCGGCAAAAGCTCTGGGAAAAATCGGGACAGAAGCCACCATCGACCCCTTAATTAAATGTCTCAATGATCCCGACTCAAATGTGCGTGGTATTGCCGCAGAAGCTCTGGGAGAAATCGGGACAGAAGCCACCATCGACCCCTTAATTAAATGTCTCGATGATAACAAGTCTTTGGTTCGTAGGAGTGCGGCATATGCTCTGGGAAAAATCGGGACAGAAGCCACCATCGACCCCTTAATTAAATTGCTGGATGATCCCGACTCAAATGTGCGTAGTAGTGCGGCATATGCTCTGGAAAAAATCGGGACAGAAGCCACCATCGACCCCTTAATTAAACTGCTGGATAATGACGACTATTTTGTGCGAATTATGGCGACAGAAGCTCTGGGAAAAATCGGGACAAAAGCCACCATAAACCCCTTAACTAAATTGCTGAATGATGACCACTATTCTGTGCGTAGTAGTGTGGCATATACTCTGGGAAAAATCGGGACAGAAGCTACCATCGACCCCTTAATTAAATTTCTGGATGATGACCAAGCATCTGTGCGTAATAGCGCCACAAAATCTCTGGGAAAAATCGGAAAAAAAGCCACCATAGACCCGTTAATTAAATGCCTAGATGATGACCAAGCATCTGTGCGTAATAGTGCGGCAAATGCTCTGGGAAAAATTGGCACAGAAGCTACTATTACTAAACTGATTAATCGCCTCAACAACGAAGAATTTGTACAAACTAATGATGGCATAAGTTGTGATCAAACCATCAACGCCCTTAACGCTATTCAAGAGCGCTACCAAATCTACAACCCAATCTATAGTCCCAAACCCGATCCTCCCAAACCGACTCAAACCATGCACATCCTCCACCTCTCAGACCTCCACATCACCACCCCTGAGCAAGCTACCCTTTGGTCAAACCAACTCGCCCAAGACCTCACCCAAGACCTTGACATCCCTCACCTTGATGCCCTTATCCTCTCCGGTGATATCGCGAATTATTCCACTCCAGAGGAATACCAGGCTGCACAACAGTTTCTCCACAACCTCGGCCAAGACTTCACCCTAGACTCCAAGCAAATTGTGCTAGTTCCCGGTAACCATGACCTCAATTGGAAACTAGCAAAGCGGGGTTATCAGTTATGGGATCTCGAAGACTACCATGGTGAATTCCAAGAGGGTCACTACATCAAAGGTCAAGATGTGATTCGAGTCCGAGATGAAGCCAAATACCAACAACGGTTTGCCCACTTCAGCGAATTCTATCAAGCTATCAAAACTCAAGCCTATCCCCTCGACTATGACCAGCAAGCCATTATCGACCATTTCCCAGACCAAAACTTGCTGATCCTAGGACTAAACTCGGCTTGGGAACTGGATCACCACTTCAGAGCCCGTGCTAGCATCCACTCTGGTGCTCTGAGCAATGCCCTGACCGAAATTCGCCGTAACCCAGACTACCGCAACTGCCTGAAAATCGCGGTTTGGCACCATGCCCTCAATAGTGCTGGAAGCGATAGGATTACTGACCAAGGATTCATGGAACAACTCGCTGTTGCTGGATTCCGCTTCTTCCTCCACGGACACATCCACAAAGCCGAAACCAGCCTTTTCCGTTACGACCTCAGTCTAACTGGGCGCAAACTTGACCAAATTGGTGCTGGCACCTTTGGGGCACCGACCAGAGAACTCATACCCGGTTATCCTTGGCAATATAATCTACTCAAAATTAACGATAATCAGCTCACTGTCTACACTCGCCGTCGGGAAGAAATCAATGGTGCTTGGAAACCTGATTCACGGTGGACTCAGGGTCGGGGAGAAGGTGGTTTGCATTATTATTCGATTGAGTTGTAGGGAGTTTTATTCAGGTTTACTTAATTCACTTATATAATCCTTAATTAACAATTCTATTATAAATGGATCTAAATTGCCATGGTGAAATTTTATAGCTAAAGGCACCGTTAATGTTTGCTTATTTTCGTCGTAGGTTCGCTTCCCAAAGTATAAAAAACTCTGGGTACTTTCACGACCTGTCTGCATAGCAAAACTTAGAAAATATAAGCCAGGAAGATTACCAACAAATTGACCCAGTTGGTAAGCATAGAACCTCTCATTATTATTGGGCAATATAGGATTAGCGAAAATACTGTCTTTGGTATTTCTGTATAGTTCTGAAAATTCAAGCCATCCTAATTTTGTGGCATTATTAATGACCATCTCTACAAATCGAACTTCGCCTCCCACTGCTGTCGGACAAAATAATGGTGGGTTATTAATTTGATACCATTTATCGTTAATAAATCTCCACCAAAAAGAAGGATGTTTTTTCAGGGCTTTAAGTAATTTCCAGATTAAGAAACACGTAAAGGTGGAATAGTCATTCTTGAAATTATCCTTATAATTAGTTTCCGCATCGGTTAAGTCTAATCGTAACGTAATATCTAAATAAGGATTTATTACCTTTGTTTCGTCAATAAAAAAGTCTAGTGCCCAACCGATATAACTATTTTTGTATTGTTCAGTATCTAAGGGTATAGCGTCGTATTTGTCTAAATAGTAATTTAAGTCGTCCATGATTTACAGCGGTTTAATTGGGTGAGGTACAAATTCTTGGGTTTTAGGGAACAGGGAATCGGGAATCGGGAATCGGGAATCGGGAATCGGGAATCGGGATGCGCTGCATCAAGAGGTGCGACCCGTGGCGAATTTAATTCTTAATAGGTCAAGCGCACCTAACAGGGAGTCAACCTCAAATAAGACTGTACTTCATAACTCAGAGAAACGCTATAGTGTCTTGGCAATCTCATCCTATCGTAAGCATTCAGCCGTCAGCTGTGGAATAGGCATCTTGCCTGTTCGGTGATCTTTTGGAGCGGGCAGGATGCCCACTCTACTCTTATTCATTCTTTGATTCACCAACGCTGTCAATTTTATGATTAATCTTTTGGCTGGGTTGATTGCGTATTGCCACCAACCCAAAAAAGCATCACTCCGCCTAAAGCAAGCTTTACCAGCTTCCGCTTAACCAAAACTGACGTGAATTAATAGGGCAAATTGGCCACCTATTCTTGATTTTATTATTTATATTCAAAATATCCAGAATCAAATAATTCATCAAAAAAGTAATATTATGTTGATTAATGACTTGAGTTACTGTGAGGACATTAAAAGCGTTGAAGAAAAAATTGTAGGCGGCATGGATCAACCTGGTTATTTTGTTGTGTCTTATCCTAGTAATAATCATTTGACTAGTGTAATTACTAGTTACACATCAGATGATAAACGCACCAAAGAAAATCCAGTTCCTTGTGACCAGTATATAGGAATACCATCTCCTTGGGAAGCACATATTTTTGAACCTAAGAAAACACCAATAGAAATTGGTCAGCCTCTGAGTCTGGAGTGTTAAACTAGGACATTTTTTTTATTTTGGCGGCAATTTGTTTAAATCGTTGTGTCATCCTGTTTAATTTTTTTTGACTCAAATTTAATGCCCAAATTACTTGGGTTTCAGTGATATCACCAACTTTTTACTATCCATATCCTACAGCTAACTAATGATTAACAGATATAGAATTCATAAAGTTCTGTATCTGTTTTTTTCGCTTGGTTTAGCTTATTTATCAACCTCGACGAGGATTTTCCTGTAAACTTTCACCGGAAGAGACAATTTTTTGTACTGCCCGTGCTGCGGCATCAGCATTGTTGATTTTTAGAAATTCGTAATGGTGATTTAAATCATCAATTGCGCTTTTACTCCAAACTATCTGGGGCATGGGCGTTCTTGATCAGTTCCTAAGCTATCTGCCCATTCCCGCACACGGTTATGATCTACTGATGAACCATTACGACGATAAGCTTCCAGGGCTAATATACTTTGCTGAACCATTTCCTCTTCAGTGAGAGGTTGAAAATTTAATGCTGAGTCTATCTCTCCGTAATCAAAGGATTCTTCTGTTATTTGGTTGGATTGATTGGTCATTAATTTTTCCAAATATTCTAAGTTACTAGATGGAATTATAGCGTTGATCATTGCTATCAGCTACACATAATTTTTTCCCTCTTCCCTTTTCCCTACTCCCTGCTCCCTTTTACAAAGTGTTGAATTTAGTAAAACAAGTAAGGAAAATAAAAAAATAGCCGTAGAAATACTATCCACGGCTATTTAAAATCCACAATAAGTCAGTTGAAATCGCGATGTCACTAACTTCCCAATTCTAACCCGATGTGATCAGATTGGATTGGCCAAAGGTGACTTGGCCAAGGGGGGGAAACCCCCCCAGAAAGTTAAGGTGTTATGGCAACAGCCAATACTTGGTTATGGTAGTCATCACCTCCCCGGGAACATCTGTTTGCTCCAGAGGGGTCCATTCAGCAATCTCGGCATAGCCGAGGGAATAAAGCATTTGCATGCTATAGATTACGGCTTCACGAGAACCTTTCAAGACGTGGTGAGCAGGTTGTTTTTTGAAATTTTGGGAAAATTTTTGTGACATCACTAAAAAATCTAACTCATCGGATTTAAAATGATTATTATAATGATTATAAATTTAATTGTCAAGGGTTTTAAAAAAGTTTTTTTTGGGTATTTTAGGGGTAGAAAAAAATTAGCAATAGTCTGAGAAATACGCTACCAAAATCTTATTTTAAAAACTACTAAAGCTTTGCAATTCAGTTAAGTATTTCTAGACTTAAGGGAATTGGGAATCGGGAATCGGGAATCGGGTCGCACCTGAGGTACACAGTATTTTTTCCCTATTTACTCTTCTCTGCTCCCTGTTCCCTGTTCCCTGTTCCCTGCTCCCTGCTCCCTGCTCCCTGCTCCCTGCTCCCTGCTCCCTGTT
>NZ_CEYLVT010000166.1:13720-16714 GCF_982860115.1 Moorena sp. | reverse complement strand
TTAATAATCCTGAACAGGTGTTAGGTGAGATAGTAAACTGGACGGGAGGACAACCCTTTCTTACCCAGCGGTTGTGTCGTTTGGTAGTCCAGACTTGGGAATCGGGCAATAGTCTTTCCTTAGACCAAATAGTGCGTAGGCAGATCATTGACAATTGGGAAGCCCAGGATGAACAGGAGCATTTGAAGACCATACGCGAACGCATTCTCAGAAATGAGCAACGGGCTGGGATGCTGTTGGGTTTGTATCAGCAAGTGTTGGATCACGGTAGTCTAGTTGCTGATGGGAGTGAGGAACAGACGGAATTAAGGTTATCGGGGCTGGTGGTTGAGCGCCAGGGTTGTTTGGAGGTTAACAACCGGATTTATGGGGAGGTTTTCAATTCCGATTGGGTCAAGACAGAATTGGCTAGACTACGCCCCTACGCTGAGGCTTTTACCGCTTGGGTTGATTCTGGGTGTAAGGATAAGTATTTTTTGTTGCGGGGGAAAGCATTAGAGCAGGCTCGGCATTGGTCTAGGGGTAAAAGCTTGAGCGATTTCGATCGTGAGTTTTTAGATGCTAGCCAAGATAAGGATTTGGCTGCTGAGAAAGAGGCTAGTAAGATATTAGCCAAGGCTAAAGAGCAAGCCCAGCGAACCATACGCATAGGGGGAATTGTACTGGGTTTGTCCTTAGTTGCAGCAGTAATTGTTAGTGTGGTTACTGGGGTCAAAGCTAGAGAAAAAATAGAGGAAGCTCAAACCGGCACGGAACTAGAAGGGCAAGGGGTTAATATTTGGCGACAGTTACAGGATAATGCTTATTATGCCAGTGACGAACTTGTTTTATCGGCAATGGAAACTGGGCAAAAATTATTTAATTTCGTTAAAGATGGTCGGCCTCTGGAGGAATATCCTGCTATCAGTCCTCTATATGCCCTCCAGCAGAGTATTAGTAAATTCCGAGAACAGGCTAAATTCACAGGGCATCAGGACAAGGTATGGAGTGTAGCATTCAGTCCTTCTGGACAACAGATTGCCACTGCTTCATGGGATAAGACTGCTAAAGTTTGGGACTTACAGGGAAATGAACTAGCAGTGCTCAAAGGCCATGGAGTCAGGCTATGGAGTGTAGCCTTCAGTCCCAATGGACAAATGCTGGCCACGGCTTCCGATGACAACACTGCCAGAATTTGGGACTTACAAGGAAATGAACTAGCCGTGCTCAAAGGGCATCAGGACTTGCTATGGAGTGTAGCCTTCAGCCCCAATGGACAGATGCTTGTGACTGGTTCAAAGGACAAAACTGCCAGAATTTGGGACTTACAGGGCAATCAAATCGCCGTGCTCAAAGGGCATCAGAACAATGTCAGGAGTGTAGCATTTAGCCCGGATGGAAAGAAGATTGCCACTGGCTCAGACGACGGCAGTGCCAGAATTTGGGACTTACAGGGCAATCAAATCGCTGTGCTGATAGGGCATCAGGGAGCGGTAAGCAGTGTAGCATTCAGCCCGGATGGACAGATGCTGGCCACTTCTTCATGGGACAACACTGCTAGAATTTGGGACTTACAGGGGAAAGAATTAGCCGTGCTCAGAGGGCATCAGAAAGCACTAAGCAGTGTAGCATTCAGCCCAGATGGACAGAGGCTGGCCACTGCTTCAGAGGATAAGACTGCTAGAATTTGGGACTTACAGGGTAATCAATTAGCTGTGCTGATAGGGCATCAGAAGCGGCTATGGAGTGTAACTTTCAGCCCAGATGGACAGATGCTTGTCACTGGTTCAGGGGACAACACTGCTAAAGTTTGGGACTTACAGGGAAATGAATTAGCCGTGCTCACAAGACATCAGAACTGGGTAACAGGTTTAAGTTTCAGCCCCAATGGCAAGATGCTGGCTACTGCTTCAAGAGACAACACTGCTAAAGTTTGGGACTTACAGGGGAATGAATTAGCGGTGCTGACAGGGCATAATGCCTGGGTAATGGGTGTAAGTTTCAGCCCTAATGGCAAGATGCTGGCTACTGCTTCATTTGACAACACTGCTAGAATCTGGGACTTACAAGGCAATCAATTAGCTGTGCTCAAAGGACATTATGACTCGGTATACAGTGTAGCATTCAGCCCCAATGGCAAGATGCTTGTCACTGGTTCAGGGGACAACACTGCTAGAGTTTGGGACTTACAGGGGAAAGAATTAGCGGTGCTGACAGGGCATAATGCCTGGATAACCGGTGTAAGTTTCAGCTCCAATGGCAAGATGGTGGCCACGGCTTCATGGGACAAAACTGCCAGAATTTGGGACATCAAAGGCAATCAATTAGCTGTGCTCAAAGGACATCAGTCCTCGGTAACAGGTGTAAGTTTTAGCCCCAATGGCAAGATGCTGGCCACTGCTTCCGATGACAACACTGCTAGAATTTGGGACATCAAAGGCAATCAATTAGCCGTGCTCAAAAGACATCAGTCCTCGGTAACAGGTGTAAGTTTTAGCCCCAATGGCAAGATGGTGGCTACTACTTCAGATGACAAAACGGCCAGAATTTGGGACTTACAGGGGAATGAATTAGCCGTGCTCAGAGGGCATAAGGAGGAGGTATTAAGTGTAGCATTCAGCCCCAATGGCAAGATGGTGGCTACTACTTCATCGGACAACACTGCTAGAGTTTGGGACATAAAGGGCAATCAATTAGCCCTGTTCAAAGGGCATAAGTCCTCGGTAATTGATGTAGCATTCAGCCCGGATGGACAAAAGCTAGCCACTGCTTCAGGGGACGGCACTGCCAGAATTTGGAAGGTTGAAAGTTTAGGTGAGCTGCTGCATCGGGGCTGTGACTTGCTGGAAGATTACTTTGTTAGGAATCCTGACGCTAAGGAGAAGTTATGGGTATGCCGGGAAGAGGGAACAGGGAACAGGGAATAGGGAATAGGGAATAGGTTGAGGTTCAGAGGCTCAATAACGGTATTCAAATCATCAACGTTGAGGTTCAGAGCCTCAACCACGGTATTCA
>NZ_CEYLVT010000166.1:0-13620 GCF_982860115.1 Moorena sp. | reverse complement strand
AATACTCAACGTTTATCTTCAAATACTCAACGTTTATCTTCAAATACTCAACGTTTATCTTCAAATACTCAACGTTGAGGCTATGAGGTTCAACCACGGTATTCAAATCATCAACGTTGAGGCTCTGAGGTTCGTTCACGAGGCTCTGAGATTCAACCACGGTATTCAAATACTCACGGTCTAAGTCCAGATACTCGTCCACAAGGTCCAGATACTCAACGTTTATATTTAAATACTAAAGGGAGAGGTTCAGATACTCAACGTTTATATTTAAATACTAAAGGGAGAGGTTCAGATACTCAACAATGGTATTCAAATAATCAAGATTGAGGTTCAGAGTCTCAAGGTTTATATTCAAATACTCAACGGTGAGGTTCAGAGGCTCGGTTAAGGAAGTTCAATTCCTAGACATCACCCCTAACCCTCCTTAGCAAGGCAGGGCTGTTTCTTTTTTGTCTTACTCTGTTAGGACTGGCTGAGCTAAATCCTTGTTAAAACTAGATCCTAGTATTTTGCTAAAGCAACATTTAAGGTGTGCCAGTCTGGTGCATCGGTTAAAGCATGAAACCCAGCCTACGGCAGGCTACAAAAGCGTACGCTATAATCAAGATAGGCTTTTATTTTCGCACCCACACTTGAGAATTTTGAAAATGCCAGCCAAAGATATTTATCATGACACAGTAAAAAATGCACTAATAAAAGATGGATGGACAATTACCAATGACCCTTTAAGCCTTAAAATAGGTGAAAAAGACATCTATATTGACCTAGCTGCTGAAAAATTATTAGTAGCTGAAAAACAAGGACAAAAAATTGCTGTAGAAGTTAAAAGTTTTGTTGGTTCATCAGAAATAGAAGATCTTAAAAACGCCTTAGGTCAATATATATTATACGATAAAATCCTTAAACGTCAACTTTCAGAACGTCTTCTTTATTTAGCTATCAGATCAGCAATATTTAACCGCTTATTTACCAAAGAGATAGGACAAATTTTATTAGAAGATAACACCCTTAAAATTATTGTTTTTGACCCTGAAGAGGAGGTGATTGTAAAATGGATAAATTAGAAAACTATCGCCAAATTATTCGTCAATTTTTAACTCATTATGTTAACATTGATTACTCTAATGTAAACATCCGTAACCATGCAGCATTTGACCGAGAAACAGACCAATATTTAATTATTTCTGAAGGATGGAATAACCAAGAACATCTTCATAGTTGTTTGATTCATGTGGGAATTATTAATTATAAAATCTGGATTAAATGTGACAATACTGAAGACGGCATTGCTAATGATTTAGTGGCAGCAGGTATTCCAAAAAGTGATATTGTTTTAGCTTTTCATCCTCCAGATGTTCGCAAATTTACCGAATTTGCTGTTAGTTAAAATCCGGTTAGGATAGGGATCGAAAAATATTGGTCATTAGCCTAGGCTCTATAGTTGGGAGCGTAAACAATTAAATAGCTGACCGCTGTTCGCGTAGCGCATATGCTTACCTCCCAACACACCCTACGGCTGTCACGAAATTACAGACCGTTCCCACAAAAATTTTCTTTCAGACTCTTTAATCGGTACATCATTAATACTAGCTTCCCGTCTCTTCATTAAACCATTTTCAGCAAATTCCCAGTTTTCATTGCCATAAGCACGATACCAAAACCCAGAATCATCATGCCATTCATATTCAAAGCAAACGGAGATGCGATTATCCATAAAACTCCAAAGTCGTTTTCTGAGGCGATAATCTAATTCTTTTGCCCATTTGCGCTTCAGAAACGCAATAATTTCCTCTCGACCACTAATAAATTCCGCACGATTGCGCCATTCGGAATCAATGGTATAAGCTAGAGCAACTTTCTCGGGATTGCGGGTATTCCAGGCATCTTCAGCAGCTTGCACCTTAGCGGTTGCACTTTCTAAGGTAAAAGGAGGTAGGGGTGGTTTAGTTTCCATAGATAGTAATAGTTACGGCGGTTTGCAATTCGATGAGTACAAATTATAGGCTTTTAGGGAACAGGGAACAGGGAACAGGGAACAGGGAGTAGGGAGTAGGGAGTAGGGAGTAGGTAAGAGGGAAAACAATCCTGTGTACCTGATAGTTATGAAAAAAGCTGATAGCTTATAGCTGATAGCTTTTCCCCTAGCGTGCGCGTAGCGCATTAGCTTAATTATTATAGCGGTTTTTAGCATAATGAGGTACACATAATTTTTGGCCTGTTCCCTCTTTTCTCTTCCCTATTCCCTGTTCCCTGTTCCCTGTTCCCTGTTCCCTAAAACCAAAAACTCTGTACCTCACCAAATTTAAAACCGCTAGAAAAAACTCTAAACAAGACAGGCTTGGAAATCTTGACGAAATTGGTTTTCATCAAGATTGCGACCAATAAATACTAACTCATTTTTTCTGGTTTCTTCTGGTTTCCAAGCACGGTCGGGACGACCCTCAAAAATCATATGTACTCCCTGGAAGACAAATCGATTCTCTTCTCCCATCACATTAAGAATACCTTTCATTCTGAAAATATTTTGCCCTTGGGTCTGTAATAATTCCGTTAGCCAGGTGTTTAATTTTTCCAAATCTACTGCTCCTGGTTCCACAATGGCAAAGGAAAAAACGGATTCATCATGTTCATGAGCATCTTCTCCTAATAAGTCCGGGTCAATGTCTAGAGCTTGTTTAAGATCAAAAGCCCGCACCCCTAACACTGAATCCATCTCAACGTCTGAGTTTTGGGTACGATAAATTTTTACTAAACCATTCATGGCTTTGATTTTTTGCTCTAACTCCTCTAGTTGTTGAGGGTCTACTAAATCTATTTTATTGAGCAAAATCACATTAGCAAAAGCAATTTGTTCCTGGGCTTCATCACTATCCCAGTGCTCTAAAATATGCTTAGCATCAACTACCGTTACCACGGCATCAAGGTCTAACTGGGTTTGAATCTCTTCATCCACAAAAAACGTTTGAATTACCGGGGCAGGATCAGCAAGCCCAGTGGTTTCAATCACTAAATGGTCAAACTTATCCCGCCTACGCATCAAGTTACCAATGATTCTAATTAAATCTCCCCGCACGGTACAGCAAATACAACCGTTGTTCATTTCAAAGATTTCTTCATCGGCATCGATAACTAACTTATTGTCAATACCAACTTCCCCAAATTCATTAACAATTACCGCTACCTTTTTTCCATGCTCGTAGGTCAAGATATGGTTGAGTAACGTAGTTTTTCCGGCTCCTAAATAGCCAGTTAAAACAGTGACGGGAATAGCGTTATTTACAGTAGTTGCAACCATGGATTTTTGAGTCTAATTAATTAGTGAATTACAGCAATTTTCGCCCCCCTAGCCCCCCAATTCTGGGGGGGACAAAACTCTAAAAGTCCCCCAAAATTGGGGGATTTAGGGGGCTTGAGCAAAACCAAACGATCGCGCATTCATACTTCAATTTAGCAACGCCAGTTGTTTAATGTCTAGTTCCTGAATTTCTTCTATAGATTGATGAATCTTGTATTGTTGCGGAGGTGTTCTCATGATAGCAATGACAGTTTCTAAGGGAGGGCAATCTGGTTCATGACATTGTAACTGACTCACAGAAATAGGTATTTCCGGATCTATTGCCAAGTGCTGATAAACCCAGTTTTTGATTTCCCTAATTTTAGCTGAATTAGTTTTAGATTTAGAGGTTTGAAATAAGTTCATTATTATTAACCAAATCCCCGACTGGAACTGGAAATAGAATTTTGCAAAATTATTACTTCACCATTTTGCCCTCCGGCAGCTAAATAGTCTCCAGTAGGGTTCCAAGCTAAACAAGAAAATTTTATTTTTCCGCTAACTATTTTAGTAAGCTTTTTAGCCTTTGACCATAGTTGAATACCACCATCATTACTAGCGGAAACTAGTAGGGATGAATTGGGGGCAAAGGTAATTGCTTGTATGGCTTGGTCATGTTGTAACACACGATTTTGCCAGTTGTTGATTTCGTTGCTAAACTCCCACACAATTACCGCATCTTGACAAGACGAAGCTAAAACTGGATCAGAAGTATTTGACCAAACAACTTTACTGACTTTGCCGGGAAATCCCTGCATTAACCAGGGGGAAGGATTACCCCAGTGAAGTACAGAAATAGTGCGGTCTAGATTGCCTGAAGCAAGATAGTCACCATTGGATGACCAAGCACAGTCTAGACTAGCTCCAGGGACTTCAAGCTTTTCTGGTGGCTCTGACCAGTTTTCAATGTTCCAAACTTTAACACTACCATGGCCACTAGCAGCCAGGAATTTACCCTGGGGATGCCAAGCTATATTGAAAACTGATGAGTCTGCAAAGTTTAACTCTGCCATTAGTTGCCCTTGCTCAACATCCCAAACCTTAACCTGACGATTGACGGCAAAGGCTAATAGATTTTTTTGGGGATGCCAACCTAGGGAGTCAATCCAAGGGTTACCTTGATCCAGGGTTGTAATTGGCTTAAAGTTGGAGGAATTGACCCCCAATTGCCAGATACTAACCTTGCCTTGCTGTCCAGCAGTGGCTAGATAATTGCCATCTTGGGAAAAGCCCACACAGTCTAGGGTATAGTCATGGCTGGCTGTCAAAATTTCCAAATTACCCTGTTGCCATAACGCCAGTTCTCCTGCAGCAGTAACAATAGCTAGATAATTACCTTGGTTTGACCAAACTAAGGCTGTGATGTACTCAGACAATTGCCGTTTATCTAACTGTTTTAATGTGTTCGTGGTTTTGGATTTAGTGGACACTGATTCCCTGGTAACGTGTGGCTAGCTTGTAATGGCTGAGGTCAAGAAAACGATTCCAATGGCAGTGGTCGATTACGTCTTTTGTATAACATCTCTGCTTTCGTAATTGTAGTGAATAGTAGTTAATAACCTTGTAGTCGGGATAACTGACGTTTACCCCGACATAATCAATCATCCTAAGCTACCACTTTTTGTAGGGTAGGAATTTACCACACATAATGATTTGTACGCGATCGCCTTTCGGGTCTTCTACTTTCTCTACTTCTATGGAAAAATCAATAGCACTCATAATCCCATCCCCAAACTTCTCATGGACCACCGCTTTGATAGGCATACCATACACCTGCATAATTTCGTAAAAGCGGTAAATTAGAGGATCAGTAGGAATTTGAGGGTCTAGGGAACCCTTGAGGGGTGGCACGGTTAATTCTTCAGCTACGGATTCTGGTAAACCCAAAGCGGTGACTAGTTTGGTGGCTTCCTCCATATCTGCGCTAGCTTGACGATAGATCACAGAAGCGACCCAAGTTTCATCCCTACCTACAACCTTTTCCAAATCTTCAAAGGTGAGTCCTTTTTCTTTTTTTGCGGCTAACAACTGTTTAGTAATTTCTGCAATTGCCATAATAATTGATGTCTCCTGATTTTTGATCGTTGGTATTTTACACTAATAGAAGAATTTTTAGTGAATTCTCGCTTCTTCTACCGCTCTAGTTTCCCGATATAGATGGTTTTCCATTTCCTGTTTCAGTTCCATATAGGCAGGATGATGCTCAACGGTAGTGCGATCGCGCGGACGGGGGAAAGGCACTTCAAGCACCTCATCAATACGCGCCGCAGGGCCTTTGGTCATCATGACAATCCGGTCGGATAACAGGAGGGCTTCATCAATGCTATGGGTAATCATAATGGCAGTTTTGCGCTGCTGCTCCCAAATGCGTTCGATTTCATCCTGCAAAAAGCCCCTAGTCAGAGCATCTAACGCACCAAACGGTTCATCCATTAACAAAATTTGGGGATTAATAGCCAAAGCTCTCGCAATACCTACTCGTTGTCGCATACCCCCAGATAGTTCATGAGGATGTTTTTTCTCTGCTCCGGTTAAACCCACTAGTTGGATATTTTCCTTAATAACCCGTTTTTGCTCCCTCGCAGACATTTTAGGATAGACAGTTTCCACTGCAAACCTAATATTACCTTCCACAGTCATCCAAGGCATAAGGGCATAGTTTTGAAAGACCATACCCCGGTCAGGTCCTGGTTGAGTCACAAGTTGCCCATTGATAATCACTTCGCCACTGGTGGCGGAACTCAAACCCGCGATAATATTCAGCAAGGTGGACTTACCACAACCCGACGGGCCAATGATGGACACAAACGTGTTGTGCTCAATATCTAAATTGATATCTTCGATAGCAACAAAGTCCGCAGAAGATTGCCCAGTAATTTTATCAAACCAACCCTTTTTACCGGGGAACGTTTTTGAAATATGACGTAATGAAATTTGAGGGTCACTGTCATTGTCACTAATGACCTTACGGCCCTTGGAATAAAAAGAAGTACTCATAATGATGCTTCATGATGATTTTTTACCGAAAGAAACCATTTTTTCAAAATAGGCAAATATTTGATCAAGGACAATACCCACAATCCCAATAATAAAAATTGCCACCAGAATATTTGGTATGTAAAGGTTATTCCACTCATTCCAAATGAAGTAACCTAAACCCGTACCCAATAGCATTTCTGCTGCCACAATCACCAACCAAGAAATCCCCATACTAATTCTCAAACCAGATATGATGTTAGGTAGGGCAGCGGGAATAATCACCTTAAAAATCGTGCGCCATTTAGAAGCGCCCAGAATTTTAGAAACATCCAGGTAATCTGGGTTAACATTGGCCACACCAAACGCTGTGTTGGTTAGGGTTGGCCAAATACTAGCAATGGTAATAATGAAAATCCCTGTCATCTCTGAGTTCCGGAATATATAAAGCCCCAAAGGTAACCAAGCCAGGGGAGAAACCGGTTTAAGAAGCTGGAAGTAGGGATTAAAGGCTTTAAAGGCAATTTTGGAAATACCTACCAATATTCCCAAAGGCACCGCAATGATTGACGCTAACGTGTAGCCAATCGCTACTCTCCGCAGGCTAATTAGCAAATTCCAACCAATACCCAAATCATTAGGTCCATTGTCATAAAATGGATGGGTTACCCAATACCATAATTCCTTAATGGTTAGGGAAGCAGTGGGCATACCCTTAGCAAAAATCTTCATCTTTGCCCCTAATTCCCAAAACAGTAAAAATATGCCTAGGGAAAGGATAAATAGCAACAGAGCTCTGAAGTTTTCATTTTCAAATATTGTGAGTTGTTGTTTTTTGTGAGTTACGTTTTTGGGTATTGATGTCATGTTGTATTTGCTTTTATCTGCAAAGATATTGGTGAAGTAGACTTCAGGTAATCTAGTTATCCTCTAGAAACCGTATTTTTTAATTTGTTCATCCACATACTCTTGGGGTTTAGCTGGATCAAACGTGTCAAATTCCAAGGTTTCTGTACGGTAAATTTCTGTAGGTGGAGTTTGTCCCACTTCCTGAGCCAATTCCCTAGCTAAATCTGTCAGAAAAATTTCTTTACCCACTTGATCATAATTTTCTGAGGTGATAGCTGATTTGACTTTTCCATCTCCTTGCAAATCCCAACGCACTAACTGAGACGAAATCCAATTCGCAAAGCTCTGCCAAGGATAGGGATCAAAATCAATTCTGTCTGGTACAGCTTTGGTGTTACCTTGACCATCTTCAAAGTTACCCGTTAGTACAGCTTCCACCACTTCCACTGGCTGGTTCAAAAAGGCTCTTTCGGAGATGGCTTTGGCAATTTCTGGACGATTGGCTGGGTTACGGGCATAACCGGCAGCTTCGATAATTGCTTTATTGAGGGAGCGGAAAGTGTTGGGGTTTTCCTCAATCCAAGCATCGCTTGCGGCAAAGGCACAACAAGGGTGTCCTGCCCATAACTCCTTGGTCAGTTTGTGGATAAATCCAGCCTCTTCATAGACAGCCCTTTGGTTAAAGGGATCGGGCATCAAGTAAGCATCAATGTCCCCTGCCACCAACTGAGCAATACTATCTGGTGGAGGAACAGGGCGAATTTTTACATCTTTATCGGGATCAACTCCGCCAGTGGCCAGGTAGTAACGCATTAAGAGGTTGTGCATGGAGTAAGGAAAAGGTACACCGATGGTGAAGCCTTTGAAATCGGCGGGACCATTAATTTTACCTTTGTATTTGTTAGCTACAGTTATAGCTTGACCGTTAATGTTTTCGATGCTGGCTAGTTTAACTCCAAAGGTGGCGGAACCTAAACCCAACGTCATGGCAATAGGCATGGGAGCTAGCATATGATAAGCATCCAGTTCTCCTGCGATCGCAGAATCCCTAACCGCACCCCAGCTAGGCATTTTTACTACTTTGGCATTAAAACCATACTTGGAGTAGAACCCTAAAGGTTCAGACATAATAATAGGAGTGGCACATGTGATGGGAATAAATCCAATTTTCAGGTCTGTTTTTTCTAGACTATCTACATTTGGTGGTGGTTCATTCTCCCCTGTCTTTAAATCCTGAGTTTGCTGTTTAGGGGTACAGTTGGCTAGGGTAACTAATGCAGCACCTACTGCTAAATTTTTCAAGAAGCGGCGGCGGCTGAAACTATTGTAATGCCTTACATCCCCGAAAAATTCTCCAGCTTTAGGACCAAAGGCAGCAGCAAAAGCATTTTCGATACCACCAGCTTGTTTAGCTAACTCTAGAACTAATTGCTCCCTCTTCGGGTCCCCTTTACCAGCTACTTTTAGTAGCAGTGCCTTTCTAATATCAGCAGCATTAACCGCATCTGCCATCTTAAACGTATCGGGTTTATAAACTCCCATTTTTGTGAGGTCTTCGATCATATCCACTGGATCGTTAGGCATATCTTCTGCCATAAATTTCCAGTGGTCAGCGGTCATGTGGACGCCACCACAAATCATACACCATAGATCTAATTCACTCAGATTACCTCTTTGGGAATCGAGGTTACCCCATTTTCCCGTTGCCTCTGTAACTGATGAAATTACCATAACTACATATATATGTTGATGTAGTTAGGTTAGGGCTGATGCTTCCAAGTATTTTGTAGCTAAAAGTACATTAAGTTTAGATTTTTTTTGCATCTACCGAAAATCCTGTGCTATTTTAGAGCCTTCTTTTCCCGATTCCCCACACCCCACACCCCACACCCCACACCCCACACTTCCGAGATCGGAATCTGATATGATATCTCAATCCGTGAGCAGCAACCGGAATTTATGCAACTCGTTGATTGGCTGATTGTCCTAGTCTACTTAGTCTTGTCCCTCGGCTTAGGACTATACCTATCTCGCAAGGCTTCCGGCAGTCTTGTGGATTTCTTTGTTTCGGGGCGATCGCTCCCCTGGTGGTTAGCAGGTACCAGTATGGCTGCCACCACGTTTTCCATTGATACCCCCCTCTACATTGCCGGGGTAGTTGGCAATCGAGGCATTGCTGGCAACTGGGAATGGTGGAGTTTTGGCATATCCCATCTGATCATGATTTACATCTTTGCCCGGATGTGGCGACGCTCAGAAATTGTTACTGATGCCGAACTCACCGAAATCCGTTATGGTGGCTCCATCGCTGCCCTATTACGGGGAACCAAAGCCTTCCTGTTTGCGGTACCAATCAACTGTATTGCCATTGGCTATGCCATGCTAGCCATGGTGAAAGTGGTAGGTGCTCTAGAAATTTGGCAAAGCCTTGGTATTGCGCCCGAAGCCAGTAGTGTAAAACTCTGGAGTGTATTAGGAGTCAGTATTCTAGTCTTAGTCTACGCTGGCTTTGCTGGACTGTGGGGCGTAGTAGCTACGGATTTCTTCCAATTCTTTTTTGCCCTACTCGGAGCAATGATAGTTGCTGTAGTTGCCATTAACCATGTCGGTGGTATTCATCAACTAATCCCAAAAGTGCAGGAAGTTACCCAACAGGATGTACTAGCCTTTTTTCCCCTCACAGTTGGTTCCGGAGGGATTAGTTGGAGTGAAACTGCTGGCATCAGTGCTAGCACATTCTGTGCCTATGTGTTCCTGCAATGGTGGGCATGGCGTCGCAGTGATGGCGGTGGTGAATTTGTCCAGCGCCTGGCCGCATCCAAAAATGAAGCAGATGCCGAGAAAGCGGCTTGGCTATTCAATATTTTTCACTATGTAATCCGGACCTGGCCCTGGATATTAGTTGCCCTAGCCGCAATGGTAATCTATCCAGATTTGGCAGACCGGGAATTGGGGTATCCCAAACTGATGCTAGATTTTCTGCCACGAGGGATCCTGGGGATAGTGGTAACCTCCCTGATTGCCGCATTTATGAGTACTGTTTCTACCTCCATTAACTGGGGAGCGTCTTATCTTACTAATGACCTCTATTTGCGCTTTGTGCATCCCCAAGCCTCAGAATCAGAACTAGTCTTAGTGGGGCGGATCGCATCAGTGTTGGTCACGGTTTTAGGAGCCATTGCCGCCTTCTTTGCCACAGACGTTGCCACGGTGTTCCGATTAGTAATTGCCATTGGTACCGGACCGGGATTAGTGTTAATGTTACGTTGGTTCTGGTGGCGGATTAATGCTGCTGCGGAACTAACCGCCATGGTTGCTGGTTTTGTAGTCGGGTTTGGTACCAGTGTCGTGCCAGTTATTCAGATTCCTGACTTTGGTTGGCGTCTGCTGGTAACTGCTGGAATTACTGGTGTTTTGTGGGTAGTGGTAATGTTGCTCACGCCACCAGAATCTGATACCACCTTAGATGAATTTTATCGACGGGTGCGTCCAGCCGGGCCTGGCTGGAAACGTCAGCAGCTTCGCACCGGTTTAGCCCCAATCCAGGATTTGGAACACGATCTAAAACGGGTGCTGGCATCGATATTGCTAATGTTTGGAGCAATGTTAGCTATTGGAGGATTTTTGTTGCTAAAGCCCTTGACCGGTTGGGTTTCTCTGGTAATAGCCGTTCTAGGATGGATGTGGCTGCGTCAGATTAAAGGGAGTAGGGAGTAGGGGGTAGGGAGTAGGGGGTAGGGAGTAGGCAATAGGCAAGAGGCAATAGGCAAGAGGCAATAGGCAAGAGGCAATAGGCAAGAGGCAAGAGACAAGAGGCAAGAGACAAGAGGCAAGAGTCAAGAGACAAGAGGCAAGAGACAAGAGGGTAACACAGGGAAGTGTGGGACGTTTGGGACGTTTGGGGAGAGGGAATTATCAATATTATGTTGACTGAGCAATTGGAACAAGCGATGCAGTGGCCTCACGGGGAGGCCACTCGAGCTTTGCATCAAGACAAGGATTACAGTTTTTGAATTTACCAAAAATTCGTATAGACTTGATTAGGTCTTGCCTATTGCCTATTGCCTATTGCCTATTGCCTATTGCCTTTTGCCTGTTCCCTGTTCCCTTTTTAAAAAAACCATAGTTTGGCATCTCATTTTAAAACTATGTTAAAGATTGTAAATCCCCAAAACCCTTTGGTAATCGTCCTGGTTATCCTAATTTTAGTAATCGGGGTGGTATTTTTTATCTATTCTCAAGGCCAGAAAAAAATGACCGAACCGAAACCATCTAACTACGAACTTTATCGTAACGAGGATATCAATCAACCTAGCTATTATCCCATCAATCAGACCCTATCATCAAGTCTTTATCAACCAGTTAGTGAGTGGATCGGACGACTGATAGAGCCGCCAAAGGAGGAACGAACAACGGATGATTCGGTACTCTTTGAAGTCTACCATGCTGCTGCTGAGTATCAGCATTTGGTAGGACAAATTGTGACTTTAGGATGGAGTAAGGATGCTCCAGGGGTCAAAGACTATGTGAAGCGAGTTACCACAGATATTAATTTTAATCAAGCCACTGAAGATAGCATGACAGGGGGCACTATCCATCCGTTTCGATTAAATCATCTGAATCATGTAGGTCCCCTGGAATCCTTGGCTGCAGCCAGACCTGACGATAATGTGATTGTCATGGTAAACAATCCAGTTGTGACTGAGTCAGAAACAAGGACGTCTTTGACTATTGCCGAAGAGCCAGTGCAAATTACCGGTCGCTTCTATGGCTTGGTTACCATTATTAAGCGGGAGGCTCTTGACAGCGATCGCTTTGAAGTGTCTCACTTTAATAAAGACTCAAAACAATTTGATGGACCTCAAGAAATTATTCGTATTCCTCAAGTGGTGGCTGACAAGGATGGCATCCCTAGATCTACCAATTCCCAGATTGAAGACTCTCCTCTAAATAGCGCTGGTTGGTATATTTATGGTGCTCAAGATCCTGACGGCATTTTTGTTACCCAAGGGATTGAACCTAGGGCTTTGATGATGCTAGAGCCAGATCAAGTAATTTTGGGAGTTGAGGAAGGGGTAACTTACATTAAGGAAAAAAATTGGGAAAATACCGAACAGCAAAAAAGTACTGGCAAGACAGTTCTGCTCGATCCTTTAGCTGAACAACCAGACGCTGCGATATCCCGTTGGCAGGAGGGAGACCGGGGAATTGTCATCCATCTTTTTGGGGGAATTGGTGGCACTAAAAAAGATGAACGTGTCCTTTTTAATATGGTAAGCGGTCACTTTGCCTATGGTATTGCTGATGTAGTGCGTGACCCATTAAGCGATGAATTACGCTTTGATATAGAGTACGATCAAGTTTATGCTAGCAACACCGATGGCATTGTTTCAGGGTCAATCAAATGGCCGAACTATATGGGAAATTTGCAGTGGGGTTGGTTAGGCAATCGACCTGTTTCTGATGTGATTGTTAAATTGGATGCAGTCACCCAAGACTACGAGTTTGGTGATATTAAACTATCACCCTTGGACGAATTGAAGCATCAGTTACAAGTAATGATGGGTCGCTACCGCACGGGGGATGGTGACGGTGCAGCATTGGTTTCACCAGCAGAATCCTGTGTGCAAGACTCCAATCAAGCGCTTTATGTAGCCATCCAACAGATAGAAGATGAAGTGAATGCCAATCCTGAAATTCAAGAGTGGTTGAAAAATCATCCAGATCATCCCCAAACTCAGCGATTTCAACAATTATCCGAATTGGGACAAGCACTAGAAAAACAGCTGACTCCCCTAGGAATTGTTCGTAGTGACTGGAAGGAACATGCTGAAACCTTGGTGGGAGTTGCTACCAGTGACAATCCCATTATCCCGATCCTCAGAGGACTTGCTAGCTGGCGGACTGTATTACCGCGACGTGGTCATGACGAAATCGCTAGTCTTTTGTTAAAGCATGGCGCTAAACTTTGGGTTATCCGCACTAATCAAGTGGGAGGATTTGATCCCGATATTATCCCCTATGCTCCGACTACGTTATTCTAAATTCTTAATTCGACCTTGACCTTGCTATAGTGGTCAAGCGTCGTAGCAAAGGTTGCAGGATATCTGGAACTGCTGTATCACCAATTTCCACAGTTTTTTTCCGTCCAGCGATTTCTACTGTCAGTTTGTAGCTAAACTGATCCGCACCCGGTATTGATGACATCAGCTGTGCTGGTAGCTCAAAGAAACTAGCAGTATTAATCATAGCTTCCACCTGATTAGCTTCTTCTGGCGATAGGGATTCAGTATCAACCTCAGTTGCCATAT
The DNA here is from genome assembly GCF_982860115.1 of Moorena sp. Classification (NCBI taxonomy): domain Bacteria; kingdom Bacillati; phylum Cyanobacteriota; class Cyanophyceae; order Coleofasciculales; family Coleofasciculaceae; genus Moorena; species Moorena sp. The sequence continues at coordinate 147 of NZ_CEYLVT010000166.1, read as the reverse complement.
TCATGCCCATAAAACCGCCACTACGCTCAAAGTATATTTTCATAACACCCCCATAGTCTTTACTTCTTAGATCTTGCACCATTGTGATTAATTCTAGTTATTAATTTTAAGGTGGGCAGTGTCTGGGGTGTGGGGTGTGGGGTGTGG
>NZ_CEYLVT010000165.1:0-16785 GCF_982860115.1 Moorena sp. | reverse complement strand
GGTAGAACTGGCATCTTGGTAGAACTGGCATCTTGCCAGTTTCAATATATTTTCGAGCGGGCAGGATGCCCACTCTACTTCTATTCATTCCAAGACTGACGCAACACCGTTTTTCCATTTGGGCTAGGTAGTGATGAGGTTATCGCTACAGTCAACACCTCACCTCTCCCTATTCGCATTGCTAGGATTATCAAATTTATTGGAATTTTGCAATGAGTATTTATACGTTTTTTTGAGCTTACAAATGAGTTGTAAAACTAGATTGTGATTTTCGCTAAACTGAAAAAATTTGTATTCCTTACGGTTCCTACTTATTCGGAGTTTTATGTTTCCTAACCCTTTGGATTTTTTGTTTACATCTCCAATAAAAATACTATAGTAATTGTAATTTACTTCAGGTTACTTCACCCTGCTTCAGAGCAATTCATCGACACTTCATGCCCTACTTACTACTTCCTACTACCAATACGAAAGTCCCTGAAAGCCTTGCTAATTCGTTGTTGTGAATTATCTCTCGTCAAAGTTTTTTATAAAATTTTCACAGATTTTAAAAATTAAAAAATTTAACATAAGTTAACTAAAATAGTCCGGATTGTGTGTAATACTATTTTTGGAAAGTAAATTAGCTATCAATAACAAAGTGATAGCTATCAGAGCTAATCATCAAAAAATAAACTACTCGAATTCAACATCAGGTGCATCTCATATTTGAGACTATTGCTAGTGGTGCGTTAGAGCGGCTTTCAGAGGTTGTCTGAGAAGTCTCATGTGCTAAATCCAAGCCCCCTAAATCCCCCAAGTTTGGGGGACTTTTACCAGGCAATTGATTCTTGTTCCCCCCAGAATTGGGGGGCTAGGGCGTGTCTTCTTGCCTCGGAGATCCCCCATTATCCCCCTTAAAAAAGGGGGACTTTGAGTATGGCTCCCCCCTTTTTTAAGGGGGGCTGGGGGGGATCATAATCTTGCGGAAAACTTTGAAAACACGCCCTAGGGGGGCAAAATTCAGTATCAAAAAACTTTTCAGATATACTCTTATGTTTCGCCTCTTAGGCAGGGCTAGGTTGCTGGCCTTAACGCACCAATGCTGGGTCAAACAACTTTTAGGAGTTGAGTAGACGTTCAGTTAGGTATAATCATGACCGCTACCAAGTTAATTGAGTTAGACGATGGCACGTTGATAGAAGTGGACGTGCCAGAAGACGAAGCACAACAGATTTCTAATCGATTCGCCGATAAGGTCAATACAACCTTTGATAAAATTAAGCCGATTTTAGTGAAAAGTTGTCGCCCGATTACTGCGGCTTGGAAGGAAATTAATCAAGAGATGCAGATTGAGAAAGCTGAAGTTGAAATAAACTTCAATTTTGAGGCAGAGGGAAATGTCTACTTTACTAAAGCGAAAGCTGGTAGCCATTTAAAAGTCAAACTTGTCCTTAATCCTAAATCTCAACCATGAGCATAAATTTTTCAGAATCAGTAATTTTAATTACTAGCAGTGATAGTAGTCGTAATAGACACTTTGGTACCGGGTTTGTTATTCATAAGGATACTAATCATACTTACTTATTAACCTGCGCTCACGTAGTGAAGGATGTTGGTGGAGCAGAAACCATCAGGGCGAATGGTCGTCCCGCAACTGTAATTGCGTCTGGTGAGGACAAGGGCTTTGACTTAGCTGTTTTAACCGTTGAGGGATTATTAGATAAACCTCCGTTAAACTTGTGTGCAAGTGGTGAAAAAAATAAGCCATTTATCATCTCTGGTTTTTATGAATTGGCTCCGAAAGCTCCTCCGGCTCTTAGAGATATTGAAGGACAACTGGGTAGGCAGATTAGATTACCATCTAAGGATGGAGGTGATCGCATCAATGGCTGGGATTTAATAATTAAGGACAAGTATTATTTACAACCTGGTTATAGTGGCTCCCCTGTAATTGATCAAGAAACTAATTATGTTTTGGGTGTAGTTAGCTATCGCATCGGTAAGGGAGAAGAGGGGTTAGCCATTTCTATAGAAGCTCTTAAGCAGATTTGGGAAGACATACCTAGCAGAATATTTAAGGATTTTGCTATTAAAGATATTACTTTAAATGAATCAAAACAAGCTTCATTTACTTCAATGAAAAATCCCAAACTACTACGAATAAAGCTACAGCAAAATGAAAATGATATCAGTGTTATACAGAGTCAAATAAAATCTCTTAATTATATTATTAAAGCTATAAAATCTGAATTAGAAAAAGAATTAAGCCCTGAAAACAAAGCCAAAAATGAATTAATACTAAGACCAAAAGAAAAACAGCTTAATAAATTTTACAAAAAACTAGACAAACTTTATGAGACAAAATATTCACTTGAGCAACAATTAAATCAAAAATCCTAGTTTATAAAATTAAGCTTCAGACTAATTTACAATAATTATTTGGGTATTTATGACAGAAGAAATAACTCCTAACTCAATTCCTGAAAACTCTCAACCTGTCCAACCTGAAAATAATGATGTAGATATTGTAGATGAAGCTCAATCTATTCAAGCACAAAACCATACTGAAGCCAATAATATAACTTCGGATTCTGAGGGAAAGAATTTAGACAGTGATGTTGAAAATAATAATAATGCCTCTGAGTCTGAGGCAAATATACCTGAAGAACAAGATTTAATCTCACCTAAGGATGACCGTGAAAACGTCTATTCACAATACCGTAGCGAAGATACAGAAGAAACTGAACCGGAAGATGATTCATATATTTTAAATGAAAATCCAGAGCGATTAAAGACACAGCTAGATAGAATAAAAAATGATATAAGAGAGAATAAAAAAAAATTCAACAATCTAAATAAAATAATTCACCATATAGAAAAAAATCTAGTAATAGAACTAAGTGCAATACAAGAAGCAAAACTTGAATTAAAAATAGAACAATACAAAGAACAAAGTTCTAAATTATACCAAGAGTTAACTCGACTTTACGACCAACAGTTTTCTCTCGACAAAAGACTAAAAAAAGCTGAAAAATTAAAGCGCAATCAATCTAAATCTAAAGATGATTATAATTACTTATCTAAGGAAGCTAAAAGTATTTCAGCTCAATCACTATTTCAAGAGAATGAACCGATTGAAAATTCTGTTATCTATGTAGCTACCTTTTTTCCTGATTTAAGTACTCAGGATTTTGAGAGAGTTGTTTCATATTTGTTAGAAAGTCGAACCATTGCTGTTGCCGTCACATCTAAAGTAACTACAGAACAAGGTGAAATAAGACTGATTGAAAACTCTGAGGATAAACCGCTAATAGAAATTTGGAAAAAAAGTCTTTGTGAACCTGAAAAAATTTTAAGTAAATGCTACCTTAAGGTAGAAGAGCAAGAAGATAAATCACACATAATTAAATTTTATTTACCTATACAAGAAAAGTTAAAAGAATATCTTCAAACAGAGCAGCCATTATATTTATCGGAGCAATTCAAGCGTGCTCGTTTATTACTGTTTGATACTTCTAAAAAAGTGGCTGAAAATGCTATGTATTTATCAGTTGATATGGCTCTTGCATCTCCTTATGATTATGGAAAAGATTGGCTCTTTGAACGCATTACAGAATTTACCAAGCGTTCAAATCAAAAGATTAATTCTGATCAAGTTCCATACCTGATACAAATTCAAGAAAAAAGACGAGAAAGATTGGTATTTTCTCGTATATCTAGCTTAATTACTGAAATGCTAAGTTATCCTCAACTACAGGGCATAGTTGAGAGCTTTCTCAAAATGTTGATGTCAGTGTCACGTTTTGACGCTGTTTGGAAAATCGTCAAAAATTTACGTTCTGCACCTAAGTTTGAACAGCTTTATTGGGTAAAGCTGCTTTTAGATCAGGGAGATGATAACATTCGCACTGAAGTTTATCGATTCTTGTACAGACAGTTATATAGTCAGAAAAGCTCTGATGTTTACAAATACTTGGAAATTATAAAAACATGGTTACCTGAGAAAGAACGTCCCTTAGAAAAATACTCTCCATCAAACAAGCGTGCTTTATGGCTACTATTTGACTACTGTCTAGATACTACATCAAAATTGGATTCTAAGTACTATGGTGACTGGCCATCTAAGTATCGATTGTTCGCACCATTATCCTCCATTGATAAGATTGATGACAAGTTAGAGATGTTGGTCAGTTGGCTGTTTCATCCTGGTCTTAAGTATATCAATAAAAATATTAAAGTAATAGAACTAATCAGCTTATTAATTGTAGACTGGTTTAAAATTTTGACTCCAGATAATAAGTGGTTTAGTCTGGCAATTTTTTATAAAAAAGAGCATAGTTTAAAAGCAAAAGAGCATAGCCCAGAAGCATCTGATTTATTTGATAAGTTAATACAAAAAATTATTGTTAGCACTGACAAAGATCAACAGAAAGAACTGATATACTCTTGGGTTTTCTTGGCAGAAAATTATTTTAAAGAAAGTGAAAAAGCGGAAAAAAAAGGTGATAGAAAACTTAGAAAAGAAGCAACGCTTAACCGTAATTTAGTCAGAAAAGTCAAAAAAAAGTTTAATACTCTGCAAAAGAATGCTTCTTTTGCAGAGTATTAGAGTAATTAAAGTAGGTGAATAAATACTAACATTTGGAGATTAAGATGGAAAAACTACATCCTTTAGATCAAATCATTCGTCAGATATACAAAGCAGAAGCATCGGCTAAATATGAAGCTAATTCTGATGAAATAGTCATTATTTTTGATAAAAACAAAAAAGTTTTTTTGAATTGCATTCCTATTTTAAGTGAAAATAATATTGTATATTATCTAGTTTATAACACTAATAATGCCTCAAGTTTTGCTGAATCTAGGGATCTTCTTATTGAAGTGACAGACTTTGCCAGAAACCGTAAACTTGGTATCTCGGTAGATTATCGCGCTAGTTGTCCCTCTGGGAAGGAGGAGCAGGTTGCCCGAGCTCTTTGTGGCGATAATTCTCCTGGTGATGAACTTGATAAAAGAATAAAAAGATGGGTGTTTCAACTAACGGATGACCGAGCTGCTCAATTCATAGATAATTACTATAGTCAAGTACATTGGTTACAGACTCAGTTAAAAACAAAAGCGGCAGAGGAAATTGGTCTAAACCTTGATGTCAGACTGTCTCTAGAGAATAGTAAACAGCTCGAACCTATAAAAATTAGACCGACAGAAATTACCGTAGAGGTGACCGATTTTGCTCAAGACCGTAAACTCCCTATCTCTGTAGCGTATCGCGCTACTTGCCCCCCTGAGAAGGAGAAGCAGGTTGCCCAAGCTCTTGGTGGCGATAATTATTCTGGTGATGAATTTGGTAAAAAAATAAAAAGATGGGTGTTTGAACTAACGGATAAGCGAGCTGCTGAATTCATAGATAATTACTATAGTCAAGTACATTGGTTACAGACTCAGTTAAAAACAAAAGCGGCAGAGGAAATTGGTCTAAACCTTGATGTCAGACTGTCTCTAGAAAAAGAGAATGACCTCAAACCTCTAACAATTAGACCGACAGAAATTAAGGTATATGTTAAAGATTCTGATTATCCCTTAGACCTTGAGGTTGAAACTGAACTAATTGTTAATGATCCAGTAAAGGCTACATCGAATCTTGATTCTGATTGGTGGAACTCTCTAGTCAACCTTACCACAGCAGAAATCAAACAATACTTGCTTCGTAATATTACTATTAGTCAATTTTACTATGAATTAGAAGATACAGTTAAAAATGGATTAGTTAACCATTTAAACAATATCCTGGGTCACCAAGGTCGTCGAGTTAAATACTTATTTCTCAACAATAAAACCTTTTCTTCATGTTCACCTCCTCAAGATTTTGTAGAAATAAAAGATTTGAAAATTGATTGTAAAGTCCAAAAGTATGGGAATTCAGTATCTGTTGAAAATAACCTCCAGATGCTTCTGCAAGATCTTAGACGATATATCTCTGCAAAATCTCCTAACGTCGAGGATTGGGTAAAACGCAAGCTAGAAAAAATCGTTAAACCATTACTTATTGACAAAAACTATGCAGATATATTGTGCGATTTTAGTCAAGAAGCTGAAGCGATTCGGCAAGCAATGCAAATTGAAGCTGAATCTATTGGTTATTATGTGAAACATATCCTCTCTGTTACTAAGCAGGAGCATAGTCAACTGCTAGAAAATCTAGAAATAAAAGATGAAAAATCAGAATTTTTAACTAATGTTGCTAGCATAAATGTCAAGCTAAGTACTGCAGTAAATCTTAAATTTACTAGTCTTGAAAAAATTGACTATTATCTTAATAAAAAAGTTGATGACATTAAAAAAATAATCCAAAAAACGATTAACAGGACTACCGAAGAAATTATACGTACTATAGAACCAGAACGATTCTATATGCGTTTTTATAAACCTAAAAATGGCGAAAAATCTGTTGAACAAGAACTTAAAGATGAAATCACTAAAGCCTTGGAAGATAAATTTGGAGCAACACTCATTAGAGTTGTTCCTATTCCTGAACAAACAGATATTATTGAATATTTGCAACGATTAATAGGGATAGTAGGCTCTTTTGAATGTAAAGTACCTTCTCTAATGGGTGGAGAAGCTGTTACGTTCCAGGGGGATTTCAAAATTTTAGGGATTAAGCAAGATAGCTGGTATACATTTCAATTAGCATTCCAATCGATGCGACAATCCCAGCAAGAGTTATTGCAAGAATGCCAGACACTCACACAGCAATATTCTAAGGTTATTAAATCCGGTGATGTAGAAGATAATATAGATAAAATTTATAAAATTAATCAGAAAATTCGCGTTATAGAAAATGATTTTTTTGGAATAGATGATATCAAAAATTCAATTGAAAAGAGTGTCACGGCTAAGTTAAAAACTGCTAACAGTCAATTGCTAACATATACAGATATCCAACTTTTATCTACTATGGAGCACCACATCAACCACTGGGCAAGAGAAAGTGTGGTTGAGCAATATGGTCTAGACATTAACATCATAAATCTATCTCGTAGTCCCACTCAACAAGAAAAGTCTTTTTCTGAAGCTAAGGCAAAATTACAAAGGGCAAACTTAGATGAAGAATTAGCTAAAATTGAAGCCAGATGCAAGGAGCGTCAGCAGCAATTAGGAATGTACTCAAGAAGGAATCAAGCTCACTATGATGAACTTAATAAACTCTATGAACAAAGAGCAAAGCTTATTGCATATCCAGATGACAACCAAGATGAATTGCAAGATTTGAATGAGACAATAAATTGTTTAGAGAAAGAAATTCCAAGTTTTTCCCTAGAGGATGCTGGCAGCAGTCTCAATAGATTAGAACCTAAACGAGATAAGAGAAAAAGCACTCTAGATTTTGAAGAGCAGATGAGTCTACTACCCAGCGAAAAAAATCGAGACTCTGATCCTAGTAGTGAGCCAAGGATTATCAATCAAGAGGACGAGATTATCTAGCAAGGAATAGCTAACATTTCGGCGTTGCTGAATCAAGTAATGGATAGCAGTAGAGTGGGCATCTTGCCCGCTCGACAAGATATCGAACGGGCAAGATGCCCATTCTACAGGTGCGACCCGTATACCTGGTGATGCGTTAGGGAGCTTTCATGTTTCGCTCAAGCGCCAGGGTTAGGTTGCTCTCCGTAACGCACCACCGGGTCAAACAGCTTTTAGGAGATGCACCCCACTGGTAAACAGTATCGAAAGTCTTAAATAGGCAAAATGGAAGTAATTTTTAGAAACTATGACGGTAGTGCTGAGGAGATTCGTAATGTTGTACCTGATTCAACGTTACGCAAATATCGTGAAGCACTAAAGATGCTTTTAGGATTACCAGAAAAGCAACATTGTAAATTTTTTTTGGAAAGAAATAACCAAGAAATAGATGTTAATTTAACCTTTGAGGATGCAGGTATTCAGCCGAATGACACACTCATACTTTCTTCACCAAATAGAGAAAACATTAACTCGTCTCAAGAGTCTTTCAGTTCCTCTCCTGAAGATACTATAAAAGACGATTCCCCCACCTCAGAGAATGAAGAAAACATTAACTCCTCAGAAGAGTCTTCTCAAAAGTCTGTCAGTTCCTCTCCAAAAGATACCACAAAAGCCGATTCTCGCACCCCTACTGCTGTTAAAGTATTAGCTCGACTTCAGAAAATTACACGGTTTAAAGAATGGCCGCTTAAAAAATGGAAAAAACCAGCAATTGCAGGTGGCATCATCGTTTTCTTAATCCTAATCTGGTTAATAATTACCAGAACCAGCAGCCAAATTCCCGATCCACTACAACCCCAGTCGGGGGAAAGTTCGTCATCTAAAAGTTTATCATCTAAAAGTTCGTCATCTAAAGGGGAGAAAAAAACACTAAAATCTAAACAGGAGATGGGGTTTAGGGTGTGGGGTTTAGGGAAAATAGAAGCGAATTTCGAGTTACCCCAGCAAAACCATTACATTTCTAACCTGATTCAACCCTCTCGTGTTGATGATAGAATCGCGAGTGGCGGAAACTTACAAGGGCTCCCTCCATCTCCACCAACGTTGCTACCTCCTGAGATTGTCCCATACCCTATACCCAGTTCAGCTTTTCAGAGGGTTGATCCCTCCGTTAGCCTACCTCCGAATCAGTCTTACACTCCCCCAGAATCCCCGTTGTCTGAGCAAGACGCTGTCAACGTGATTCGCAGGTGGCAAAAGGCCAAGGGTGAAATCTTTGCTCCTCCCTTCAATCGGCAACTAGGAAGCAAGGTACTTACAGGCAAAGCTTACAGGGATAACATCAGAAGAACTGATAATACAGAAAGTTCAGTGGATTGGCTAGAGAACAATGACGCTTACTATACCTATGGCGTCCAAAGTATTGATCAGGTTAATAAATTTGCTGCTAGTGGCGATCGCGCCACCATTGAAGTAACGATCAGTGAAGACCGTACTCTCTACGTTAATGGTAAACCCAGTAGGGATAAACACACTGCCTTTGATACCAGCGTAATTCGCTACACCCTTCATCAGGAAGAGGGAGAATGGAAGATAGCAGAGTACAAGATTTTTGAGTACTTCCCGGAATAATAGTCAGCAAGGCTACTGATTGAAATTGCTCCCAGAAGAGATTTAGATTAGATGTCAAAATCCTCTGGATTTATCCCTTTCGCTTTCAATTGTTCCAGCAATGATTGCATACGACTTCTTTCTTGCTCTAAAGCTTTCTCCGCTTGCTCTTTTAGTTCAATAGCTTGCTCTTTGAGTTCAACAATTTCCAAATAGCTAGCAAACCGCTTACCATCAGGATAATAAAGTACTAATTCCGACTCTACTAACTCAAAGGTAATTCCTAAACGGGGACTAACCCAACCAAGCATCTGGGGGATAGCTTCTAAAGTTTCTCCTGAACGCAACCAGCCTTTTAGTGTTGTCCGATTTGGATCATAGAGATAGTACTCTTCTACCTCATGGTTCTGGTAAAACTTGAGTTTATCCTCTTCTAATTCCTTGATAGTGTTTGTGTGTGACGCTATTTCAAAAACTACCTGGGGATTAATGTTATCTTCAACCCAGGTTTTGTAAGAACGGCGATGCCCTTTCGGTCTACCGATCACCACCATCACATCCGGTGCTTGGTTTATTTTTGGTTGTCCTTCTACTGGATACCACAACAAATCCCCTGCTACAAGCACATTGGGGTCATCTTTAAATCTAAGGTCTAGGCCAGACTTAATGGTAGTAATTAGTTCAAATTGAAGGGTATTGTCCGCCAAAGGTTTGCCGTCACTTTCGGGATAAAAACTATCATCAGTAGTTGGCTGTAGCTGTTGAACCATTGTCAAACGTTTACCTGAGCTGATAATTAAGAATAGGGAATCGGGAATCGGGAATCGGGAATCGGGAATAAAATAACTAATATGGATTGCTATATCAGCTATCAGCGGTCAGCAGTTGGCCAGTGGCTGACCGCTGACCGCTAAATCCTTACACCAATCCCTTATGCGATGAAGCGTTCGCGTAGCATGGCCTACGGCCTCAGCTTCCACGCTTATGCGATCGCTTCAAACTTGATCAGGATCCACTCCCATAGCTCGTAAACGAGCAGCCAGTTGCTCAGCTCGTTGTTGAGCTTGAGCTAATTGCTGTTGAGCTTGGGTAGCTTGTTGTTGAGCTTGAGTAGCTTGTTGTTGAGCTTGGGTAGCTTCTTGTTGAGCTTGAGTAGCTTGTTGTTGAGCTTGGGTAGCTTCTTGTTGAGCTTGAGTAGCTTGTTGTTGAGCTTGGGCTGCTTCTTCTTGAGCTTGGGCTGCTATTTCTTCAGCAGTAGGAAGCACAATTCCCTCTAAAGTAGCCCAACGTAACCAAGTAGTATCAACATTATTTTTATAGACCCCTTGCCAACGGACTAAGGCTAATCCTAATCTTTCGCTAATTAGTCGTCCTTGTTCATCTTCAGTTAAAGGCTGATAGACGCCATTGTCCAACCTAAATCCAGCAAAATCCTCTGGATTAAACGGGTCGTACCAAAAATATTCTGGTACTCTGACTTGGTCTTGATAAACTACTTTTTTAGTAGTTTTATCCGTGTTGGCTGTACTGTCAGAAATTAGCTCAATAATCACATCAGGTGCTTTACCTTCTTCCCAAACTACCCAACTGAGTCGTTCGGCTTTGGGAACTCCAAGCACTACAAATACATCCGGACCTCGGAAGTCTTGATTCTTAATTTGTTCTGTACTGAAATAAAGAAACATATTACCCCCAAAATAGCCATCTTCCCGCTGGGCTAACCAAGGGTATAACGGGTCAGTCAGCAATTCCATCTGAAGTTTATGTCGTTCCGTTTCCATGGGAATACCGTCATCACAAGGAAGTTCATATTGAGTTGGCGGTATAGGAGGAGTATTAGGCACAACAGCAGAGGTCATAGTTTTAGACATAGTGGTGGTATTTCCTAGTCAAATTTAACGCCTATCGCTAAGGTATCGTTGAAACTTGCTAAAAAACCCAGCCGTTGGTTCTGTCTTTTTTGACCAAGCTATGGTATTGGAGTTGCTACACTATAGGGGTTTTAAATTTGGTGAGGTACAAATTTTCGGGAACAGCGAACAGGGAGCAGGGAACAGGGAAATCAGAAGAGGGAACAGGGCAAAAATTCTGTATACCTAATTAGGCTAAAAACCGCTATAGCTCGTCTATTAGTAGTCAATTTTTCTAGGACAACATCGGAATAGTTTAGGTGCGCTTACAGTCGTCGAATTAAATTCGCCACGGGTCGCACCTGTTGATGACTGGGAATCAAAAACGCGATCGCGTAGCGTTACCATTCCCGTAGCGTTGCCTTTTGGCCAAGGTCAATCCCTAAAACAATTCTATAGCGTTAATTATATTTATAAAATACACTTAGGTTTCTACTCCCGACTCCCGACTCCCGACTCCCGACTCCCTACTACCTACTACCTTTCCTAAACAATGATGACTTCCTTAACCCTTGATCTCCAATCAATTAACCTTACCGACGAGCAATTTTTCCAGCTTTGTCAAGACAACGATGATTTTAAATTTGAACGCAATGCTAATGGAGATTTAATTATTATGTCACCCACTGGCGGCAGCACCGGAAACCGTAATCTAGAAATAGGCTACCAACTTCAAGCCTGGAGCCGTCAAAACAACTTGGGAATTGCTTTCGATTCCTCCACTGGTTTTAAACTTCCCAATGGTGCCGACCGTTCTCCTGATGCATCTTGGATACCATTACAAAGCTGGAATAGTTTAACTCCTCAACAACAAGAAAAGTTTTTGCCCCTATGTCCTGATTTTGTGATTGAATTACGTTCTCCCAGTGATAGCTTAACAGCAATTCGTCAGAAGATGGAAGAATACCGAGACAATGGTACTCGTTTAGGTTGGTTGATTAATCGTAAAGAGCGACAAGTGGAAATTTATCGACCAAGTAAAGAGGTTGAAGTTTTAGAGTCTCCCACTAGTTTATCGGGAGATGAGGTTTTGCCTGGTTTTGTGCTGTATCTTGACCTAATTTGGTGAAGGTTTTTGCTGATTGCTTCCCTAAAAACAAGAGACTGAAAGAAAATTTTTTTGTTGACAATTATTTACTCTTCTGTTAACGTATCCAGGTAATTACAATTAACTCAATCCTGGAAACGGGAGTCAAACAAAAAAACAAATAGTGGAATAAGCTTATGGCGCTAGTTGTCCAAAAATACGGTGGTACCTCGGTGGGCTCTGTAGAACGCATACAAGCCGTTGCCCAGCGAATTCTCAAAACAGTGCAACAGGACAATTCCGTGGTAGTGGTGGTGTCCGCTATGGGTAAGACTACCGATGGTTTGGTACAACTAGCGAAAGCCATATCCCCTAATCCCTGTCGTCGGGAAATGGATATGCTGCTATCCACCGGTGAGCAAGTCTCCATTGCTCTATTATCCATGGCCCTACAGGAATTAGAGCAACCGGCTATTTCCCTAACTGGCGCTCAAGTGGGTATTGTAACAGAAGCTAAACACAGTAGCGCTAGGATTCTGCAAATCGAAACCGAGCGGCTGGAGCGATGTTTAAACGAGGGGAAAGTTGTAGTCGTTGCTGGTTTCCAGGGCATCACCAGCACTGATGACTTAGAAATTACTACCCTAGGTCGGGGTGGCTCTGATACCTCAGCCGTAGCCCTAGCCGCAGCACTGGGGGCATCTCGGTGTGAGATTTATACCGATGTACCGGGGATTTTAACCACTGACCCCCGGATCGTACCGGATGCTCAACTGATGCCGGAAATTACCGCTGATGAAATGCTGGAATTAGCCAGCTTAGGGGCAAAAGTCCTCCATCCCCGTGCCGTAGAAATTGCGCGCAACTATGGCTTAACCTTAGTGGTACTATCCAGCTGGAGCGATGAGCCTGGCACTAGGGTAATTTCCCCAAGCTCTCCCCCCCGTTCCTTAGAGGGGTTGGAAATTGCTCGACCAGTCAATACCGTAGAATATGACACCGATCAGGCCAAAGTAGCCCTCTTACGAGTGCCCGATTCCCCTGGTGTAGCAGCACGGTTGTTTGGTGAAATTGCAGTTCAAGACCTAGATGTGGATTTGATTATCCAGTCAATTCACGAACAGAATACTAATGATATTGCTTTTACCGTCAATACCGCTATTATCAATCGAGCGGAATCAGTAGCCGAAGCCATTGCTCCCGCCCTGCGTCGCCAAACCACCCCCGATACCCAAGAAGCAGAAGTGATGGTCGGTAGGGATATTGCTAAAGTCTCGATCACTGGGGCAGGGATGATTGGACGTCCTGGGGTTGCGGCTCAGATGTTCCAGGCTTTAGCGGATGCTGGTGTCAACATCGAGATGATTTCCACCTCCGAAATCAAAGTCAGCTGTGTGATTGATGCCGTCGAATGCGATCGCGCGATCGCGGCCTTGTGTAACTGTTTCGATATCAATAATACCCCCATTCATCTACCCATTCCTCCTGAAGCAGGAGATAGTGACCACTCAAAGGAGATCACCCACCCCCCTGTTCGAGGTGTAGCCCTAGACATCAAGCAAGCCCGTCTAGCCATTCGTCAAATTCCCGATCGTCCAGGCATGGCAGCCAAGATATTTGGAACTTTGGCAGAGCACAATATTAGTATTGATATGATTATCCAGTCCCAACGCTGTCGAATCATTAATGGAATTGCCACCAGGGATCTTGCCTTCACAGTACCTCAAGCGGAAGCAGAAATGGCTCAGAAAGCTCTACAACAGATCGCACCAGTGATTGGGTGTAGTGAAATTCTCCTGGATGCGGATATTGCAAAAGTCAGTATTGTCGGTGCTGGCATGGTTGGCCAACCAGGGATCGCAGCACAAATGTTTGCTGCCCTAGCTTCGGAACAAATCAATATTCAAATGATTGCCACCTCAGAAATTAAGATTAGCTGTGTTGTTGCCCAAGACCAAGGAGTGCGAGCATTGCAAGCTATTCATAAAGCCTTTGGTCTTGCTGGAAGCCAAAAAATCGAGGTTCCAGCCTAGGAATCTAGAGAGGGTAAAGATAGGGGAGTGTGGGAAGATAGGGGAGTGTGGGGGTGTTCGATAATTAGGTATACTTAAAGACATTGTCTTGATGCCGTCGCTAATCTGACTTCCCGACTCCCGACTCCCGACTCCCGACTCCCGAATCCCTAGGATGAAAGTACCTCATCCAATTCAGAACTGCTATAATCAGCAATGCCTTATTTATTATTATTGGTAGATCCAGGCAAGAACTTTAATATGTCATTAAGAGGATCAGAAGAGTTGTTTCCAGGGGAGTTAACCTTAGGCACACCTGTTCCCGATGGCAGGGAAGGAATAAAGTCAATAGATTGACCTGAGGATCCCGGTAGAGTAGCTAGGGCGACGCGATCGCCTCCCACTTGTCGTAGCACATCCAATACCTGAACGACCTCGTTGTAACTGGCCTCCTTGGAAGCATAAAGAGCCATCAACCCATAAGGATTGGTTTGACGATATGCCTGCAGTTTCTTTTTGAACTGCTCTTGGGTTACTACTGGCTCCTGTTCAACATAGAGTTGACCAAACTCATTAAGGCTAACCATTAAGATTTCCCGTCCTTGAGCCTTAGCAGTACTTGCCTTAGGCAAATCCACGCTCAGGGCTTGCTGGCGAGATAAAGTAACAGCTGCCAAAATGAAAAAGGTCAGAATACAAAAAATTACATCAATCAGGGGAACAATCTCAACCCGAACCTCTTCCGGCGAGCTATCCATTCGCAGTCTTAGAGGACGGACTGCCATGGGGGAAGGAGCTGAATCCTTTTTTTTCGTCATAAATTTTTCCTGTGACTAGGAGCTTTCTTCTTGTTGTAACCAATCTTGTCGATAAAGCAATTCCAACTCGCTTCCAGCTTTGCGGAACACTTTAACTTGGTTAAACCAAAAAGCCTGAAATAGTCGATAGAAAGCCAGACTGATAATCGCCACAATCAAACCGGTAGCTGTGCTAATCAGAGATTCTCCAATCCCCTGAGTCACCCCATCGGTGGAAGCTGTGCCAAGGTCACTAATGCGAATGGAACCCAATGAATTAATCAAGCCCAACACTGTACCGAGTAATCCCAACAGTGGTGCTAGAGCAATCACAGCTTCCAAGAGTTTGTCCCCCCGTCGCATAGCAGCTAATTCATCATCCGCAGCCGACTCTAGAGCCAGGCGGAATACCTCTGGGTCAGGATTATTTAGTCGTAAAGGAGCATACAAATATCTACCGATGGGTTGTCGGCGTGACTCTAGGGCAATTTGTCTAGCAACATGCCAGCTACCAGCTGCTGCCTCTAGAACACGATTAACAATTATGCCTTCCCTCAACGCTATAGTTGCCCAAAACCAGATCCGTTCAAAAATTGTACCCATAGTCAGGATCGATAGAGCCAACAGAGGCCACATGGCGATCCCACCTTTTGCAATAAGTTCGACAATATCCACGACTTGCCCTTACTTCCAAATAACTCAGTGGTCTATCAATCTTCTATTGATTTTCAACCACTTGCCAAGAAACTGATCCTATTCTCCACAAGTTAACTGATTAGGTCAGGAAATTTACACTTGGACTTTAGCACATCCGGTACAGAGTGTCTTAGGTAGTGCAGGGAGTGTGGGGATGGTGGGGAGATAGGGAGATGGGGAGATGGGGAGATAGGGAAGAATTTCATTTCCATGGGGCTAAGGTCTGATCACCATAACCAAATTCGATATTAGGTAAAGCTTCAATTTTTGGTTTCAGTGTGGAATGGGCATCTTGCCCGTTTAATTATTGTGGAATGGGCATCTTGCCCGTTTAATTATTGTGGAATGGGCATCTTGCCCGTTTCATTTGCCTAAGTCCTAAAATTTATAATTCTAGTAAAAACTCTAATCAAACGGGTGGTTATCCCCATAGTCGGTTTCTGGAAGAATCTGGCACTATAAATAGTAGCTATAGAGTATTGAGTCCTGTCTTGATGCAGTCGCTCATGGGGGGAACCCCCTTTGGCGGCGCTGCATCGCTGTTTGGTACGTCAGAGCCGGAAACTTCCCCACTCCGGTCTATAGGCAAAACCCCTTGTCCGGTTGCTTCTAATCCGGAGAAATCTTAACAAGATGTGCGACCCAAGGGCGATTTACTCGCCCATTGGAAAGCGCACCTATGTGGCCCTTGGGGATAACGAGTTTGGCTGGTCTCGGCTTATGAGCATTTCAAACCAGTCCTTTAAACCATTAGTTGGAGGTGTGGCTTTCCTACCCACGCAACTTGGTATGGGATGAGGTATTCAGCCGCAAATTTTGATGAACAATCCAATTCAATCTTTTTACAACTGGTATCGCAACACTATCCGCCATTCCAAGTACCGCTGGTGGATCATCTTGGGGACCCTAGTTTACTTTCTTAGCCCCATTGATATTTCCCCAGACTTTATTCCCATCATTGGGCAAATTGATGATATCGCAGTTATAACCCTGCTGGTTTCGGAGCTGTCTCAGTGGCTAATTGACTTTGCCAAAACCCGCCAAAGCGAAAAGATTGCCAATGACACTCAAGATCCTAAGGTCAAGACTGTGGATGTAGACTCTATGGGTGTCTAGTCAAGGGTCTTGAAAGGGTTAAGGCAGAAGTAGATTGAAATAATTACTTCTGCATTTTTTTTGGCATTACTGAATCTTCGCGCTGAATAGGAGTAGAGTGGGCATTCTGCCCGCACGGAAGCGATGCAGCGCCGCCAAAGGGGGTTCCCCCCACTCGCTATTGCATCAAG
>NZ_CEYLVT010000164.1:0-16908 GCF_982860115.1 Moorena sp. | reverse complement strand
CCTACTCCCTACTCCCTACTCCCTACTCCCTACTCCCTACTCCCTACTCCCTAATAAAACATTGCTCTAAATTTGCCGTTGCTTAGTAGCACAAAGACCACAGACATCCCAACGCTGGAGTTCTCCTGGTGGAGTCGGACACTGACACTGAGGACAAAGTGGTAAATTTTGCGATCGCATCTGCATCATCTTTGCCCAACTTTTAAAGGCTGCTTGGGGTCTGTGAGTTTTGTCACTAGTTGTGTCAGTAGTTTTGTCAGTGGCTTCACTACTTTCTGTCTTTTCTGTGTACTCTAATTCCTCACAAACCAGTGATGAAGACATTGGCAAGATGGTGCTAGGATGTCTATGGTTTGGGGTCAACTCAGATTGTGAATAGCCATTGCCCAAAACTTGTGTTTTCTGCCACTGAGCCGGAGAAAAATGGATGTCAACTAGGGGCTCAGACCAACGAGCATTAACCCGTTTCAACAACATCCGGCGCTTAAATTTTAATTCTTGTGCCCAAACAGAGCTACATGTAGCTACATATAAGATATTCCTAGAGATAGCATAGGGTCTGGTATGATTAGCTATGTTCACTCCTACTATTTCAGACCAAGACTTAATTAGGTATGACAAGCGTTGTATACCTTCCCACTCGGGCTGATTTGTAATCCTATCTAAGATCTGATTGAGTGATTTAAGCATATCGCCTTACTATAATTAGTTAATTTGACCATAGTTTTGATTGCTTCAGGACTTACTTCACAGCCTCTAAGCCTGTGCCACACTAGAAGCCTGTGCCACATTGGGCAAAAAACTAGCTTAGAGTTATTAGGGTGACCCTAGAGATAGAATGGCTGCGTAAGTCCTGTTGCTTGTTCTATAGCACAAACGACCCATAGAGTCTGCCATGAGCCAAAACTCCTCAGTTAATTCATCCCCTAGCTCGACGGGTAACTACAACCTCAACTCAGTTTTACAAGCTGCTCTGAGTAGCCTTGATGTACAACTAGAGGAAGAATTAGCGCGCTACCGACGTCGAAGAGTAGGACGCCCAGTCATGACTAACCGTAGTCTTGGTCGTAACCGGGCCCGTAAACCCCTAGAATTAATTTCTGTGGGTGAGGTACAACAGAAATCCTCTCCATCACAGACAAACAAGACCATCCCTCAACTAAAGCAGCCATCAACCATTCCACTGCCAAACCTAACGGCCAAGGGGACAACTTCTCTCAAACAACCACAAGAGCCATTGGTTGAGCAGACTGAATCCCTCGATTCCCTGTTATCACAGTCCCCGCAAGCTACTCAGCCACCAGTTGTCTCCCAGTATAATAATGGTGAAAGTGCTAGCTTAGGTATTCATAAAAAGGCTACGGAGCAACTTAACCCTCCTGAAAAATTGCCTGAAAACTCAGGTAGTTTGATCAAGTTAGGGGCTAACCAAACCCAGCCAGACGATTATCTCGAATCATCAGAAAAACTACTACAGAGTCTGGCAGAAGATGAAGAAGAATTTGACAACCAAAAGCAGGTGTCTTACCAACTGCTGACTCCGTTAAATGTCGGTTTTATGGTACTTTTGCTGTTGTTAAGCGCTACCCTACCCTATATCTTCTCCAATCCCTCGGTGTTAAGTAATCTGGATCTGTCGCAGCTGATTAGCTCCATCATCCCCAAGATTTCCAAAACCCCCCAAGATATTAAACCAGATCAACCACAACAGACTGAGTCGGTTCCTAATTCTCCCCTACAGGGTGGTCCTAATTTGGCTTCTGAGGAATTTGTAGACTTGAACTTACATACCCTTTCTCAAGTGGAAGCTACTCCAGGACCACAGCAAAAACCTTTTTATACAAAAGATGTCCCTTTACCTAAGGTGGTTGAATCAGCTCCTAAGGTGGTAACTAGACCGATGCCTCCTAAAGGGTCTTCCTTATCTTCAGTACTTTTGCCTTCCGTTCAACCACTCCAAAAGGTTCCCCTGTCATCATTACCAACAACCTCAGGCTCTTTAGTACCCCCAGAAAGACGGGCACAGTCAGGATTACTTGAACCAGCTATCTCTGAAACACTCCAGAATCAAGTCGCATCCCTAAAAACAGTGGTAGAGGAGTCTTTACCTGCTCGGGATCCTTTCTACTATGTGGTGATCAACTACGATGGTAAACGTTCCTTACAACAAGCTAGGACAATTGTTCCTGATGCCTATGTGCGCAAATTATCTCAAGGTACCCGGATTCAGATGGGAGCGTTCAAATTTGAACATGAAGCACAAGGTTTGGTAGAAAAACTCCAGAAACAGGGAATTACTGCTTCGATTTATCGTCCTTAACTATAGTGTTAAGTGTCAGGTTAAATCTGAATAACATCAGTAAAGATTACCTAAGCCCTGATCATCTATGGAAAGCTGCCATGGGATTATTAGATCGTATGTTGAGAATCATTCGCGCTAGCCTTAATAGTCTGATTAGCCAAGCTGAAGATCCTGAGAAAATCCTGGAACAGGCTGTCGATGATATGCAGCAGGATTTGATTCAAATGCGTCAGGCTGTAGCTCAAGCGATCGCTACCCAAAAACGTACCGAACGACAAGCCTCTCAGGCTCAAGCGGCTGCTGAGCAATGGTACCGTCGCGCTCAGTTAGCCTTGTCAGCAGGAGACGACAACTTGGCACGGGATGCCCTGACACGGCGGAAATCTTATCAGGTGACCGTCACAACCATGAACGCTCAGCTTTCCCAGCAAGCTGAGCTTGTGTCCAAGCTCAAGGAAGAGCTGCGTACCCTAGAACAGAAAATCTCAGAGGCGAAAACTAAAAAGAACTTGTATATTGCTCGGGCTAACTCAGCTAAGGCATCTATGAAAATTAATGAGATGCTCAGTAATGTCGGTACCAGTAGTGCCTTGAGCGCTTTTGAAAAGATGGAAGATAAGGTAATGGAGCTTGAAGCCCGGTCTGAGGCAATGGCTGAGTTAGGTACTAATCAACTCGATCAGAAATTTGCCGCTATCGAAGCTAACGATGATGTGGAAGCTGAGTTAGCCGCCATGAAAGCTAATCTGATTCAAGGCACCGACACCCCTCAATTACCCTCAACTCAGGCAGAATAACCGAAAAATCCGGAAAAATCCGATAAATACTTGGAAAAAGTAATTAGTTTCCCTCAAACTCCCCTCTTCGATCAGATAAAGACGTTTTCTGCAATATGGAACTATTATAGTATATCATAAGCGCCTCTGGAACCCAATTTTTAACCCCTCCAACAGCAATCCCTTAGAATCCCCCATGGTTCAGCCGCCAGAAAGTTCAACCCTTAGCTTGTTGTCTAGCACTTTTTCCCAAGAAGTTTTTAAACTGGATGAAAGGCTCCCTGTCTTAATGGCTAGGGTATGGGTCAAGCCCGCAAATTTTTCAGTTCCCCAATCAGACTTGAGATGGGACAGCCACAATTGCTTGTCCTTCAAGACAACTTAACTAGGCTTAGGCACCAGCAAGCCAGTTTTATAACTACAATGTACATTCCTAGAGGATAAACAGTGTTATGGGATTATTTGATCGCCTTAGCAGAGTGGTCAGAGCTAATCTGAACGATATGGTTAGCAAGGCTGAGGATCCAGAAAAGATTCTGGATCAAGCTATTGTTGATATGCAAGAGGATCTGGTTCAATTGCGTCAAGCAGTTGCCAGGTCAATTGCTGAACAAAAACGCACAGAGCAGCAATACAACAAAAACCAAACAGAAGCTAACAACTGGCAGAAAAGAGCTCAGCTGGCTCTCACCAAAGGGGATGAAAACCTGGCTCGTGAGGCTCTGGTGCGTAAGAAGACCAATGCTGAGACTGCTGCTACCCTGAAAAATCAGTTGGATCAGCAAACTAATCAGGTCAATACTCTTAAGCGTAATCTGGTGGCTCTCGAAGGCAAAATTTCCGAAGCCAAGACCAAAAAGAATATGCTCAAAGCACGAGCTCAGGCGGCTAAGGCCAATGAAAAGTTACAACAAACTATGGGGTCTATCAATACTAGTGGCTCCCTAGCGGCGTTTGAGCGTATGGAACAGAAAGTCTTGGAAATGGAGGCTCGTTCTGAAGCTGCCCATGAGCTGGGTGGTGCTGACTTGGAAAGTCAATTTAGACTCTTGGAAGGTAATGATGTTGATGATGAGTTGGCCACGATGAAAGCTCAGTTGGCTGGTGGTTCTGTATCTCAAGAAGCTTTACCAGCCTCAGAAGAGAAAAAATCGACTTCCTCAGATTCCCCTGTTGACAAAGAGTTGGAAGACCTTCGCAAACAAATTGATAATCTGTAGTCGGAGCAAATCCGGTTAATAACTTTGGCTTCAGGTAAATTGTTAATTGTTAATTGTTAATTGTTGATTAGTTAATTGGTTATTGGTTACTAACTAATTGGTTACTAACTAATTGGTTACTAGCCAATTTTCAATTTTCAATTTTCAATTGACTAATTAATTACTTTGTGTTAATCAAAATAGTTAAGTGATGAAAATTGCCAATTAAAGCGGTAACTTGTGGTATAATTGGGGTGCGCACCCTAGAGTATTTCTAAGTAACAGCAACTTCCAAGCAATCGGTGAAAAAGCAATCGGTGAAAAACACTCAGGAAACAATAACTTAGCGGCACTGAGCAACTTACCTCGTTTAAGGGCTACTAAACCCCAATGTAATCTCAGATAAGCTCCCAGCTCCCACAGTAATGGGAGTTTACCTTGGTATTTATCACTGACTAGCGCATAGATTTTTTCCTTAATGGAAATATGGGTTTTAAGACGTTTCTGGAACGAAAACTTTTGATTATAAGCACCAGACCAAATCGTCCGGTAAGCTAAACACTTATTGATAAATATAGCATCCCCAAACTGAGCGATTTGAATCCAGGAATCAATATCATCAAAGTTGGTATCTAAGCTAGAATCCCAACCACCGGAACTCAGAAAACCATCACGGGAGAAAGCCACTTGCGCTGGGGTCCCAAACGGTACCATTTCCAGAAGCATTCCATAATGAATGTCTTCTTGGGCTATATATAACCTTTGGGATAAACCCACTCGCCGTGTTACACTTAGTTCTACTCCTAAGGTATCTACTTGAGCCGATTGGCAAGAGCAAATCACCGCTTTCGGATGTAATGCGATCGCATTAGCCATTTCTTCAATGCAGTTCCTGGCTAAGTAGTCATCATCATCCAACAGCTTGATCCAATCACCAGTTGCCAACTCTACCCCTTGATTTACCGCTTTCGAGTGGCCCTTATTATCGGAATTTCGGTGATAAACCAGGCTCTGCTCACCAGCACCTGTCAAAGCTTCACTGCGCTCTTGGACATAATCTTCGGTTCCATCAGACGAACCGTTGTCAACGATAACAATCTCACAGGTAAATGTCTGAGCAAGTGCGCTTTCAATGGCGCGCTTGAGTAGATCTAGGCGATTATAAGTCGTGATAACAACGCTGAATTTCATCCGGCACCCCTGAGGAAAATTCTGTTATTAGCTTAGGTTTAATCATCAAAGCTCCAACCCTATAATTCCCCTGCAAGCTTATTAACTAGTAAGTTTAGCGTAATTATCTCCTCTTGTTACTTAAAAGTTTCTAGTTAAAGTTTAAACCCTGGCCTTTCGGCCACGCTACGCGAACAACCTTAAACCTTGGCCTTTCGGCCACGCTACGCGAACAACCTTCAACCCTCTAACTTTCAACCTTAAACCTTAAACCTTCAACCTTATTAAACCTTGGCCTTTTGGCCACGCTACGCGAACAACCTTTAACCTGATTCAACCCAACTCCCAACAACTCACCACTCCAGCTACCATGTAAACCGTAAGGGATATGATGCTTCAAGTGCAGTCGTGCTACCGGTCCACTAGTTAAATCACGACCATCTAAAATTACTAGATCAGACCGGTGATGACTAGCATCATATACTAAGGTCAACACCCAACCATCATCTTCTCGTTCAGCATTGGGTCGTGGCACAAACATTGGTTCACTTATAAAACCCTTTGGCGCAGCACTCCAGAATTGTTGTGTTTTTGTGGCCATATCTATTTTTAGAATCCCTTGTAATGGCGCATTACGGGTGGGATGATCAGCAGCTCCGATAAATAAGTAGCGATAGGGATTTCCTACATGATTAGGGTGAATGCTAGGAAACTCGCAACAGCGCTCTTCTAATAAGTTACTCGCTACGGTTTTCTGGGTTAAGTTCAACGTAAAGCGCCAGAGTTGCCCTGGTGCGATCGCATTAAAATCAACCTCCCGGAAATCACTACCTACCTCTACTGCTGATAATGACTCGTAGCAAATGGAATCCACATAAATCTTGCCATCTTCCTCAAAAGCATTAGCGTGATGGAAGATAAAGCCCGATTGGGTTTCTAGGATTTTGACTTCCTCTGTATTCTGTTTACGAGGAATCACTATAATCCGCGTCGGTTGTTCAGGCTGATATGCCAAACACTCACCAGCTCCTCGGTATCCCAACAGGAACGGAAAAGGATTATAGCTAACAGGATTTTGGAAGAAAATACAGTAATTTGGGGTAATCGCAAAATCGTGGATGAAGCAAAAACCAGGAACACTATAAGCCTGACGTCGTAATAGTTTACCGGTTGGGTTCAATTCGTAAATAGTAATTTTGCTAGACAGACCTGGCTGAATTGCGAAATTCACCAGACAAGGTTGACCACCATCAAGCTTACACCTAGGGTCAATCCAAGGATGAGCAGCAAAGGATTCACCCCCTAATAACACTCCATCTAAGTTATCTTCACCGAAGGTTTCAAGGGTTAAGGGGTCTAGAGCGTAAGGTTTAGCAGCTTCCCATAAGGCTAAGAGTTTGCCACCCCAGTAGATCACATTAGTATTCGCAATATTTTTGAGTTGGACATCAAATAGATTCGCTAACCAACCCCCAGGCTTCTGAGTGCCAAACACTCCTCGATATACCGGTTTCCCCGCTTTTTGTTCCGCTAAGAAGCCCTCTGTGCGCACAAAGCGATTGCGAAAATGAGCTCGACCGTGATCAAATGCGATCGCACAAATCATCCCATCCCCATCAAATGGATGATGCACCCGGTAACCATTAATATCCAGCAAACCAGGACCATTCCGTAACCAAGTCCCCCGCAACTCCTTAGGGATTTCCCCTTCTACTTGATCAATCCAATAATCGTCTTCATGGCGTTGGGACTCATAACCTCTTGCCCAATCTTCCTGACTATAGGACACACCAGGATTAGAAACCCTATTGGCTTGTTTGTTCTTTAACACATTTTCCATCTTTTATCAAGTCCTTAGCCAGATTATTGTATAAATAGTTTTTAAGTTTATTTACATTTTATTACATTAGCAGACTTTGTATAGCAAAGGGAATCGGGAATCGGGAATCGGGAATCGGGAATCGGGAATCGGGAACAAAAATTCTCACAATTCCTACACGGATCCCTATATCCGTTGCCTATCTCTTAGATCGGTTATCCATCTCTGTAGCCCTGGCTAACGTTATTTCATAAAACTTTACATCAATACTATCTAGCAATTATAGGTATAATATTTATGTTATTATTTGCAGCAGTAATAATTAGTATTGCTAGTAACAATAACGGCCTCAAGCCACTATTAATCAAAGGTCAGCAATCAGCCGTCAGCTGTGAACTTAAAATAAACCCCACGTAGCTTGCGTCAATGGGTGAGCTGATAGCTGATAGCACCTCAAGTAGCGTGCGCGTAGCGCATAAGCTGATAGCTTAAATCAATTACCCCTCCCCAGGCTCAGGAGAACAAATCCCATGGCATTAGATGTCTTGAAACGCTATAACACTCAGTTAGGTTTAGCCCTATGTTTAGCTATTAGTGGCGCGTGGGTATTTATAGCTAACCAAGCTCAGGCTCAGATTACTCCTGATGCTACTTTGCCCCAGGGAGAAACGTCACAGCTAGACCTGGGCTCTGGTGAGGTAAATGGGAAAATTGTTGATTTAATCAAGGGAGGAGCAATCCGGGATATCAATTTGTTCCACAGTTTCGTTGAGTTTAATATCGACAAAGGGCAAAGGGTTTATTTTGCTAATCCCGCTGGGATTCAAAATATTCTGTCTCGGGTAACTGGTGCTAATCCTTCTAATATTCTTGGCACCTTGGGTGTGGATGGTGGAGCGAATTTGTTTTTGATTAATCCCAAGGGAATTTTCTTTGGGGATAAGGCGAAGCTGGATGTATCCGGTTCATTTGTGGGCACCACGGCTGATGGGATTGGGTTTGGCAATCGAGGAGTGTTTAGTGCCTCTAATCCAGAGCCGCCATCGCCATTGCTGACGGTTAATCCTAATGTGTTCTTCTTTAATCAAATTCCCGGTAAGATTACCAGTCAAGCTAAGTTGGAAAAGCTAGCGGTTGATAACCTGTTGTTGCTCGGTGGTGATATTGAGGTTAGTAAGAAAGATAGTAAGAAAGATAGTAAGATTAGTACCGTTCAAGGTGGGAATATTCTGTTAGCGGGATTGGGCGCACCAGGACAAGTAGCATTGACTCAAGAGGGTGACAAGCTGGGTTTGGATTTTCCCGATGGCGTCAAGAAAGGGAATGTTGTAATTAAGAATAGCGCTATAGAAACTACCGTAGCTAAAGATAGCGATGTTGATGGTGGTGACATTGGAATTATTGCTAATTCAATAGAAGTAGAAAACACCGAAAATAAGAAAGACCGAGGGATTTTTACCAAAACTGAGAATAATGGTAGGAAAAGTGGTGATATTATAATCACTGCTGATAACTCAGTATCGATTAAGTCTACTGCTAGAAAAGAGCGCCAGGGAATCTTTACGATAACAGAGGATGAAGGTGGAGAAGGTGGAAAAATTACTATCGACGCTGGCTCGTTGACAGTAGAAACGGCTCGAAGAGAGCAGGGAATCTTCACCATGACTAAGGTCAATGGCCAGAAAGGAGGTGATATTGTAATCACCGCTGATGACTCAGTTTCGATTATTTCTTCTAGTAAGAATAAGACTCAAAATGGAATCTTTACTTTAACTGACGAAAAAGGTGGCACAGGGGGAAGTATTCAAATTACTGCTGGCTCCCTGATGGTGGACTCTGAGAAAGAAACACCGGGAATTTCGGCAAGAACAAAGGGAGATGGTGATAGTGGCAGCATTACCATCAATGTGACTGGTGATGTAGAACTGAAAAATAAAGGTACCATTAGAACAGAACAAGTTGAAAACAAAAAAGTAGATAGAAACGATAAAAAAGGCCGTCCCGGAGATGTCTTATTAAATGTCTTGGGTAATGTTATACTCAACGATAATAGCCGACTTCAAATATTTAATGGCGGGGCAGCAGATGGAGGTAGAATTACCATCTTGGCTGGGGAAGCAGTTGAAGTCAGATTCAAAAGCAAAATTGAGAATGTAGCTAAACAAAAATCTACAGGATCGAGTGGGGGCATTGAGATCACAGCTAAGTCCCTATTACTTGATGCTCGCAATCCCAGCAATCCTAACTCGAAGAGAAGTGATAGCACTCAGATTACAGCTAAGACCGATCCAAACACTAGAGGTAACGGCGGTCCGATCAACATCCGTGTTGGTTCACTGACGATGATTGGACCTGAACCAGATAGATCACGTTCTGATGGTATAACTGCTAGTACAAACGGATCTGGAAAGGCGGGAGACATTACCATCATAGTTGATGGAGACTTCATTATGGAAGATCGAGCCCAAATTGAAGCGAAATCTCAAAATAACGCTACAGGTAATGGTGGCACGATAACCATTGAAGCTGCTTCACTTTATTTAAAAAATAAGAGCACTATCAGTGCTACTACTGCCAAGAGAAGTAAAGGAAATCCGGGAAATATCATAATAACGGTTAAGGATAAAATTGAAATTACTGGCCAAAGCAGCGCCATTAAAACAGAAATAAAGGATAAGAGAGGAAACCAGCAAACCCTAGAAAAAGAAACGGCTAACATTGACATTACAGCTCGCTCTCTATCCATTAAAGATGGAGGGAGAATATCAGCTTCTACTCAGGGCAAAATTAAAGCAGGTGATATTACAATCAATGCTAGGGATTTTGTGGAAATTTCTGGGATTAAAAGAAGCAGTCGCATATCCACTGAAACTAGAGATGAATCTCAGGGTAAAGGAGGGAGTATTGACATCACAACATCGAGCTTACGTCTATCCAATCGTGCACGATTAGATTCTAAAAGTGAAAGTAACTTTCCCGGTGGTGATATCCAAATTGATGCCGATGAAGTGCAACTAACTGATGGTGCTGAAATTATTGCCACTTCCAAAACAAGTAAAGGTGGGGACATAACCTTAGATTCAGACACCTTGACCGTAAACAACAGCGAAATTTCTGCTTCTACCGAAAGAGGAACTGCAGGAAATGTGGAAGTCAACGCTAAAGACTCAGTATTGTTAACTGGAAATCTACCAAATAAGTCTAAATCTCCGGCAGGAATATTCGCTGAAGCAACCAAAGGTGGTACTGCTCAAGATGTGACTATAGAAACAGACGAGCTAACGGTCAAAGATGGAGCACGAATAGCAGTAAGCGGTGTCCCATTAACAGATAGTGGTTTTCCAGATAGTGACGTGAAGCAGAGTGAGCTAGGAGAGGCTGGCAAACTGACCATTGAGGCTGAGTCTCTCACTCTAGACAACGGCCAACTGGTAGCTGCTACTGGAAAAAATCCCACCAACAACGAACAAGCAGCAACTATTGATATTGATGTGCCAGGAGTGATCATACTTGATAACAACAGTTTAATCTTGGCTGATGCTACAGGGGATGGAGTCGATGGTGGAAATATCGATATTTCTGGCGGAGCATTAGTAGCGTTGCCTTTAAATAATGATGACAAAGGTAGCGATATATTTGCCAATGCTCAGGATGGGGATGGTGGAGAGATCAACATCACCCTGCAAGGCTTATTTAATCTGAACGTACTGGAAGATAGAAGTGCGTTTATCGGCTCAGATGGAAATCCAGACCGATCCTTAGTTTTCAATAATAATTTTAGTGAAATAGCAGCGGTTAGCTTGACGGGTGAAGGTCAAACTGGGACTGTGACCAGGGATATTACCAACTCAGCACAGGATCCTGAGATACTACCAACATCAATAGTTGACCCCTCAGCATTAATTGTTGCTAACTGTCCCAGGAGTGGAAAAGTAGCAGTAGATGAACTCGGTGAATTCATTGTTACTGGACGGGGTGGCTTACCCCCAAGTCCCCTAGACCCAATTACTCAACGGTCTGTACTGGTAGATTGGGTTACCATTGATACTGAAGAAGAGACTATCGAAGAAGCTACCTCTACTCCTACTCCTGAGGTTAGTTACTTACCCATGAGAGGAAAACGTCGTGTTGCTTCTACTCCTACTCCTGTTCGTCGTAAGAAAATAGTGGAAGCTCAGGGTTGGACTGTTCGGGAGGATGGAACAATTATCTTGACGGCTGAACCGAATACTGCTACTCCTAAGAGTAATTGGTATAATCCTAGGTCTTGTGGTAGCAAGGGTTGAGCGAAATGTTGGAAATTGCAGCAATTTTCAGCAATAATTATAGGGTTGGTGAATAACTATAGCGCGGTTCTTAATAGCTTCTAGCCTGGTTGATTCACTATCGAAAATTTCAACAATTTTGAAAATGCTCCTATGCTCGTGATCAAGCGCTTTGCCAAAGCATTCCCTATAGCCCTAGTTAATCTTAATTAACAAAACTTTATATAACTAGCTGCATATCAATAGTTGCCACCTCTAAGTTTATAATAGCTGAGGTTATTATTTCCACAAAAAATAACCTCAAGCCATTATCAATTAAACTGATGAGCTGCCAGTAGGTTAATTAAAACTAGGTTAATCGATGACAAGACATTGATTAACCTTAAGTGCAGTCAAATCACACTCCCCAGGCTGAGGATAAACCATTGCTATGGCATTAGATGTGTTGAAACGGTATTACAGTCAGTTAGGTTTAGCCCTATGTTTAGCTATTAGTGGCGCGTGGGTATTTATAGCTAACCAAGCTCAGGCTCAGATTACTCCTGATGCTACTTTGCCCCAGGGAGAAACGTCACAGCTAGACCTGGGCTCTGGTGAGGTAAATGGGAAAATTGTTGATTTAATCAAGGGAGGAGCAATCCGGGATATCAATTTGTTCCACAGTTTCGTTGAGTTTAATATCGACAAAGGGCAAAGGGTTTATTTTGCTAATCCAGCTGGAATTCAAAATATTCTGTCTCGGGTAACTGGTGCTAATCCCTCTAATATTCTTGGCACTTTGGGTGTGGATGGTGGAGCAAATTTGTTTTTGATTAATCCCAAGGGAATTTTATTTGGGGATAAGGCGAAGCTGGATGTATCCGGTTCATTTGTGGGCACCACTGCTGATGGGATTGGGTTTGGGAATCGAGGAGTGTTTAGTGCCTCTAATCCAGAGCCGCCATCGCCATTGCTGACCGTTAATCCTAATGTATTCTTCTTTAATCAAATTCCGGGTAAGATTACCAGTCAAGCTAAGTTGGAAAAGCTAGCGGTTGATAACCTGTTGTTGCTCGGTGGTGATATTGAGGTTAGTAAGAAAGATAGGAAAAAAGATAGTAAGATTAGTACCGATCAAGGTGGGAATATTCTGTTAGCGGGATTGGGCGCACCAGGAGAAGTAGCATTGACTCAAGAGGGTGACAAGCTGGGTTTAGACTTTCCTGATGGCGTCAAGAAAGCGGATGTTTTAGTTAAAAATAGCGCTATAGAAACTTCTGTAGCTAAAGATAGCGATGTTGATGGTGGTGACATTAGGATTATCGCTAATTCAATAGAAGTAGAAAACTCGGAAAATAATAGAGATCGGGGAATTTTTACTAAAACTGAGAATAATGGCAGCAAAAGTGGTGATATTATAATAACAGCTGATGAATCAGTATTGGTTCGCTCTACCTCTCGCCGAAGCAGAGATAATGGCATTTTTACCATGACCCGTAGAAAAGGTGGAGAAGGTGGTAAAATTACTATCGATACTCGCTCGTTGACAGTAGAGACAGCTCGAAGAGAGCAGGGAATCTTCACCGTAACTAACGTCAATGATCAGAAAAGCGGTGATATTATAATCACTGCTGATGACTCAGTTTCGATTATTGCTTCTAGTGGCAATAATCAGCATGGCATCTTTACCTTCACTGACAAAAAAGGTGGACCAGGAGGAAGTATAGAAATTACTACTGGTTCCCTGATGATTGAATCTGAAAGACCAACACCAGGAATTTCCACCAGAGCAGACGGAGATGGTGATACCGGTAGCATTACTATCGATGTGAGTGGCGATGTACTTCTGAAAGATCAAGGTACTATTAAAACAGAACAACGTAATCAAAGAAAGGGTCGTCCTAGGGATATATCATTAAAGGTCGATGGCAATGTCACCCTCGCCGATAACAGCAGAATTAAGAGCAAAAATAACGGTAAGGGAACCGGAGGAAAAATTACGATATTGGCTGGGGGAGCAGTTGAGATTAAATACGGTAGCAAAATTGAGAGTATCGCTCAAAAAGACGCTGAAGGAAATAGTGGGAGCATTGAGATCGAAGCTGATTCCCTATTGCTTGACGCTCGCAAAGATCCCAGCAATCCTGAATCTAAGAGAGGTCTAGTCCAAATTACGGCTAGAACTGACTCAGAAGCTGGAGGTGACGGCGGTCCGATCAACATCCGTGTCGGATCACTGACAATGATTGGATCTAATAAATCAGGTTCTGATGGTATAACTTCTAATACATCAGGAGCTGGAAAGGCGGGCAATATCACCATCATAGTTGATAGAGAATTTATCATGGAAGATCGGGCTCAAATTGAAGCGAGATCCCAAAAGGCAGCTAAAGGCGATGGTGGCGATATAACCATTAAAGCTGGTTCACTTTCCTTAAGCAATAAGAGCTCTATCAGTGCTGAAGCTATCAAGAGAAGTAAGGGGAATCCTGGAAATATCAAGATAACAGTTAAAGATAAGATTGAGATTATTGGGCAAAGTAGCGCAATTAAAACTAAGATAAATCCGGAGGCAGGAAACGATAAAACAATAGAAAACGTTGGCAACATTACCATTCAAGCTCGCTCTCTATCCCTTAAAAATGGAGGGAAAGTAGAAGCTTCCACTGAGGGCAAAATTCCAGCAGGTTATATTACAGTCAATGCCACCGATTTTGTGGAAATTTCTGGGGCTGGTGCCAAAAAAAACAGTGACCGAAACACTCGCATAGTCACCGAAACTAAAGGACAAGCAAAGGCTGAGGGAGGGCTTATTCAGATAGAAACACCGAGCTTGCGTCTATCAGATGGTGCAGTTTTGAATTCTCAAAGCAAAACTGACTTTCGCGGTGGTGATATCGAAATTGATGCCAATGACGTGCAACTAACTGATGGTGCTGAAATTATTGCTACTTCCACAACAAGCGAAGGTGGAAACATAACTTTAGATTCAGATACCTTGACCGTAAACAACAGCGAAATTTCTGCTTCCACCGAAACAGGTACAGCCGGAAATGTGGAAGTCAACGCTAAAGACTCAGTGTTGTTAACTGGAAATCTACCAGATAAGTCTAAATCTCCCGCAGGAATATTCGCTCAAGCAACCGAAGGTGGCACTGCTAGAAATGTGACGATAGAAACAGATGAGCTAACTGTCGAGAAGGGAGCACGCATAGCAGTAAGCGGTGTCCCATTAACAGAACAAGGGTTTCCAGAGACTGAAGTGGATGAGAACGGTGACGCGGATGAGAGCAAGCTAGGAGAGGCTGGCAAACTGACCATTGATGCTGAATCTCTCACCCTAGACAACGGCCAACTTGTAGCTGCTACTGGACAAAAAACCGACAACAAAGAAGCAGCAACTATTGATATCAATGTATCAGGATTGACAACACTCGATAACAACAGCCTAATCTTGGCTGATGCTACAGGGGATGGAGTCACAGGTGGGAATATCACTATTGATGGTGGATTACTGATCCTATACCCCTCTGACGGTGAAACAGGTAACGATATCTTTGCTAATGCTGAAGAAGGCCAAGGTGGAAACATCAACATCACCCTGCAAGGCTTGTTTGGAAACTTCAGGTTACAGGAAGGTCCAACTCGATTTAATGATATCTCTGCTATTAATTTGCAGGGTAATTCGTCTTTATTGGGATCTGTGCAGATCAATTCTGCAGTTAATCCTACCCAGGATCCTGAGCTCTTACCAACATCACTAGTTGACCCCTCAGCATTAATTGTTGCTAACTGTCCCAGGAGTGGAAAAGTAGCAGTAGATGAACTCGGTGAATTCATTGTTACTGGACGGGGTGGCTTACCCCCAAGTCCCCTAGACCCAATTACTCAACGGTCTGTACTGGTAGATTGGGTTACCATTGATACTGAAGAAGAGACTATCGAAGAAGCTACCTCTACTCCTACTCCTGAGGTTAGTTACTTACCAATGAGAGGGAAACGCCGGAGTGTCAATACTCCTACTCCTGCTCGTCCCAAGAAGAAAATTGTGGAAGCTCAGGGTTGGATTGTTGGCGAAGATGGTACAATTATCTTGACGGCTGAACCGAATAATGGTACTCCTAAGAGTAATTGGTATAGTCCTAGGTATTGTGGTAGCAAGGGTTGAGCTTGATGTTGGAAATTGCAGCAATTTTCAGCAATTATAGTGGTGCAGGATAAGTATAGCGCTAGTTTAACTAGCTTCAGCGGAATCCTGTAACTATCGAGAATTTCAGGAATTTCGGGAATAATGCGATCGCTCTGATTTTCTCAGTATAGCGCTATACAAATGATTGAGCCCCTTGTTAATCAACTTCAGTCCAATTCGTTGGCTATTGGATATTCCAACAATTTTTAATGATAACGATAATCCTAGCTTAATCAATTTTCTTAGTTATCGAAAATTTCAGCAATTTTCGATAATTGCGATAGCGCTAGCAACAGCAACAAAAGGTGAAAATCCGTTACTGTTGGAAATTCCAGCAATTTCGGATAATCGCGTTCGCGTAGCGTGACTGCATGTCAATCGCGTTAGCTTAATCAATGCGCGGTAGTTATCGGAAATTCCAGCAATTTGGGATAATCTCGATAATGCTAGCAACAGCAACGGGCGATAGTTATCGAAAAATACCTTAATTTCAGATAATCATTATCATACTAAGTGGATTGACAAGGGGTGAAAATTGTTTACTGTCGTAAATTACAGCAATTTGGGTAAATCACGATAATGCTAGCAACAGCAACTTCAGTAGAATTCGTTGACTATAGTAGATTACAGCAATTTGGGCTAATTACGATAGCGCTAGCTTAATCAACGCCCGATAGTTATCGGAAATTCCAGCAATTTGGGTAAATCGCGATAATGCTAGCAACAGCAACTGCGCTGAAAATCCGTTATTGTCGTAAATTACAGCAATTTGGGTAAATCACGATAATGCTAGCAACAGCAACGGGCGATAGTTATCGAAAAATACCTTAGATTGGGATAATCATTATCATACTAAGTGGATTGACAAAACGTGAAAATCGGTTATTGTCGGAAATTCCAGCAATGTTGGATAATCACGTTCGCGTAGCGTGACTGCATGTCAATCGCGTTAGCTTAATCAACTTCAGTACAATTCGTTGACTATCGTAGATTACAGCAATTGTTTACAGAAATGCGATTGACCGTAGGTCACGCTACGCTCCGGAAGCTTTGCTTCCGCGCTTATGCGATCGCATAACGGCTCCTCATACCCAAACTCTAGCAACTGCGATCGCTTTCGACAAAAGAGCCTTGCTCAATGGATACTTCAGCCCATGAATGCTTCCCCCACCTGCGTTCTCGTGGTGGGGGTGTCCGTCTTGATTACAA
>NZ_CEYLVT010000163.1:0-16932 GCF_982860115.1 Moorena sp. | reverse complement strand
TCTCCCCACATTCCCCTCCTGGGAGGGGTTAGGGGTGGGTTCCCATCTCCCCACACTGTCACCTTGTCAGGATAGGGTGTTAATGGGATCGTTCTCCCTTAGATACTGATAAAGTCTCCAGCATCAATCACACTAGCA
The DNA here is from genome assembly GCF_982860115.1 of Moorena sp. Classification (NCBI taxonomy): domain Bacteria; kingdom Bacillati; phylum Cyanobacteriota; class Cyanophyceae; order Coleofasciculales; family Coleofasciculaceae; genus Moorena; species Moorena sp. Next base: position 16,794 of record NZ_CEYLVT010000163.1, on the reverse strand, counting down.
TCCACCCCAACCAAAGACGCTAAGACTTCATCAGTGCTATCAACCTGGATTACAGTACCGTTATCACCTTGGACAATTTCCAGTTGGCCAAAGCTCAGACCATCTAAAGTGAATTGATCGATCCCATCAGAGTAGTCCAGGATAGTATCTTCACCATCACCAGCTCTCAAGACAAACAAATCACGACCGAAACCACCTTCAAGGGTATCATCCCCTTGGCCGCCATCAAGGGTGTCTCCACCGCGACCGCCAAGGAGTAAATCATGATCATTGCCACCCGACAACAGGTCTTTGCCAGAACCACCATTGAGAGTATCACAGCCATCATTACCAAATATAGTGTCTTTACCACTGAAACCTGATAAGGAATCATCACCTTTACCACCGGAGAGATTATCACGTTGAGTACCGATGAGAATCCCAATTGATATAACTGGTGGAAGGGTTACTGGTGGAGGGTCTACTGGTGGAGTAACTGGCTGTACTTCAAAAGCACCAATATCCGCACTACTTCCGAATACTCGTGCAAATCCAGCACCTCGTTGGTCAGTGGTCAAGCCATTAGGATTGCTGCCAGCATCGATGGCAGGGCTACCAGGAAGAAGTGCGACGGTTCTAGTAGGACCACCATTGTCGCCCAATCCATCTAGGTTTGGATCAATTCCAACCAAGTCTCCCATCACCCCATTAGTGAAGCCGGTTCCATAATTAGCAGCTTCAACCAGGTTATTGCCACCACTGATGAAAGGCCCGGAAATATCCCTATTACCGTTTACTCCATCAGCAATGATGCTACTAGTTACAGTAGTAGTTGCCCCTCCACTGCTGAAAATGCCATCGCCGTAAAAGCCCGCACTGTAATTGCCGAAAATGGTGCTGTTAGTGACATTAGCAGTTCCATAGTTAGCGATGCCGCCACCGTAGTATGAAGCTTGATTTAAAGTAACAGTGCTGTTAGTGATATTAACAGTTCCGTTATTGAGAATGCCGCCGCCAGATGAACTACCTGTTGAAGTAGCATTATTATCACGAATTAAGCTATTAGTAATAGTTAGTATTTCACGATTCAAGATACCAGCACCACCGTTGGCGGACCCTCCGCGAATGGTCAACCCATCAATGCCCACGGTTTGATTAATGCTTGGATTTCCATCATCAACGTTAAAGACACGGGAACTACCTCCAGCATCTACAGTGATATTAGAACCATTACCTTCAATGCTGATATTACTCGTAATCACTAGTTCTCCACTAGTGAGACTAATTGTTCCACTGAGGCTGGGATCAAAGGTAATGATATCGTCTTCTGGGGTACTATTGGCTTCGTTAATGGCTTCTCGCAGAGAAAGATTTCCGCCGGAACCAACTGGATTATTTTCATCAGCTAGGGTGTTAACGATCAAAGTAGCCATTTATTTCTCCTGGTATTTTGATTAGGAAAGTAATTCCTTTATTCAAGGTATTAACTAGTTCACTATAAAATTCCAAAAACAAAATTAATTAAGCGATCACCCTAAGCGATTTTACTGAGCTAGTTATCAAACTAATTTATCAAAACGTACCAAAAATTATCCGCTAAAAGTACTAGATTAATCAAAGCTTTAATTAGCTTAAAATATAAAAATATACTGGGTTTAAATTCGGTGAAATCTAAAAGGGAATAGGGAATAGGGAACAGGGAACAGATAAGAGGGAATAGCGATGCGCTGCATTAAGAGGTGCGACAATAAGCGCGAATTTAATTCTTAATGGGTCAAGCGCACCTCAAAGGGAATCAACGTCAAAGAAAACTGTACCTCATGAGTCCTAGAAACGCTATAGCATTTTCATTTGAGATGTAAACGGAAAAGGTCTTATTTGATTTTATTAAAAAACGATGGAGCTCTTGCCCCTATTGCCTATTGCTAGCATGCCTATTGCCTTTTTCGACAATCTATGATTTTACAACTCGTTTGAAAACGCTATAGCTGAATGCTGAATGCTGAATGCTGAATGCTTAGGATTAGATTGCTTTGCCTAAGTTACTAATCGCTATCCACCAAAACAGTAACCGCTGCAACAGCAATCAGCATCTCATCATTTTTATCATTAAGTTCTGGAATTGCCCTGCCTTGAACCACCATTCCACCGGACTCAAGGGATAGAGTTTTCTGACCAAAAGGTAGTACAGCGAGTACTTCATCTTCCCGGACTTGCTCTGGGTAAGGCACGGCGACTTGAACTTCAACTATCATTTGATTGGGATGCTCTAAACCAGCTACTTCCCAAACACCAGGTAAGGCATTGTGAGCAATAGCGTTGCGTACAGCTCGTGCTGCTGCTACGGTTGGGTCTTGACCGTGTTGGTCTACTCCCATTCCCATTTCTATAATTAAGCGTTTACGAACCATGGCGACTATATTCAATGCGTAACCGTTGAATCGGATCATCCTCTGATTCTGGGACAGTATCACGATGGATTTCTTGTAAGCCCAATTCCTGAAAGTAAGCTAGTTCTGTATCCGACAACGGCCAAGGGGGACCATCCGGTTCAGTGTCGCTATCCCGAAATCGAGTTATCACTAACAGGGTTCCTCCTGGGGCGAGTAAGGATGCGATCGCATTCATCACAGTTGACCGCACCTTCAGGGGTAAGGCTTGGATGTTACGGCATTCAAAGACAAAATCAAATTTGTGATGCCATGCTGGATCTAAGGCAAATAAATCCGCCACTTGGTACTTGACCTGGGAATCGGGAAATCGTTTTTTGCACCATGCGATCGCAGTCGGGGAAATATCAAAGGCAGTCACTTGGAAACCCTGCTGCGCCAACGCTTCAGCATCATCCCCTAACCCACAACCAACCACTAGGGCAGAGCGACCCGACCCTTGGGGTGTATTCTGCTCTAACCAATCCTGTAGATAGGGATGGGGTGTTAAACGCGCCCAAGGTATTTGCCCCGAATCCCCATTAGCTTCGGCATATAAAACCTCAAACCATTGAGATGGATTATCTTGGCGAATTGATTCCAATGCCAAAAGTTTGACCTTTTGCTGTAGTGCTTGGGGTTGTTCCTCGAACATAGGTCTGGGCTTGCTAATGCTTCCTAAGTTTAACTATTCCAATCTAAATGCCTGTCTTGTGAGGGAGATCAGGTTAGCAGTACCACATTACAAGCTAAGCCATTTGGCTGATTTTTGCAGTGAGGGGTGACACCCCTCATTTGCTCAGGTATATTTGAAATATAAGATGCACCCTGATGATCGAGAGAGTCAGTAACACGGCTCTCTTTTTTTTTGCCTTTTGCCTTTTGCCTCTTGCCTTTTGCCTTTTGCCTTTTGCCTTTTGCCTTTTGCCTTGCCCGTAGCGCTGTATCACTCCTGCCAAGACTCAAACCGACCTGTCCAGTTGCTTGACAATATATAGCACTACCGATTAAGGTGTTTAACATTTATAAAAGCAGCAAAAGCTGTTCTAGTAAACTATTGCCTATTGCCTATTGCCTATTGCCTTGCGCGTAGCGCTATACTCTCTAACCGCAAGAGCCGAATCTAGCTGCAACACCTCACCAGCAAGCATCTCGGCCTGGTTGATACTCAACTGTGAAATAACTGAAATTACAGTAGCGATCGCAGGTGGATTCACACTCAACTCATCCACCCCTAACCCTAATAAAATCGGTATCCCTACTGGATTCGATGCCAACTGACCACAGACACTAACCGGAATCCCTGCTTGATGAGCAACAGTTACCGTTTGCTGAATCATCCGTAGCACAGCCGGTTCAAGGGCATCCGCGAGCTTGGCCACCTTAGGATTAGTACGGTCAGCGGCCATCACATATTGACTCAAATCATTAGTACCAATGCTGAAAAAGTCCACTTCAGCGGCTAACTGATCAGCCATGGTTACTGCTGCCGGGACTTCTACCATAATCCCCACTGGCATCTGTTCATTAAAACGATGCCCTTCTTGGCGCAACTCGGCTTTAGCCTCTGCTAGGATTTCCTTAGCAGCCCTTACCTCTTGTACTGAGGAAACCATAGGAAACATCACCTTAATGTTGTGTCCATAACTCCCTCGTAGAATCGCCCGCAGTTGGATTTTGAGCATCTCTGGACAATCCAAACTCTGACGAATTCCCCGCCATCCTAGGAAAGGGTTAGGCTCTGGGGTGTGCGGAGCAGAGGGAGCATCAGAAGAAGCTAGATTGAGAAAGGGAATGGGCTTGTCACCGCCAATATCTAAAGTACGAATCGTTAGGGGATGGGTACCCATAATTTCCGCAATGGCTTGATAGGTTGCCAACTGCTCTTCCTCGCTCGGAATAGTTAAGCGTTCCAGATAAAGAAACTCAGTCCTAAGTAAACCGACCCCTTGAGCACCACAATCGAGAGCCAATTTAGCATCAGCCTCTCCCAAAACATTTGCCATCAAGGGAATTTTGTGTCCATCTTGAGTAATTACCTCTGTAGGTAATTCATCCTTACTGTTGCTCTGTAGCTGTAATTCTTGCTTCCGTTCCTCAGAAGGCTCTACCCAAATTTGACCGGTTGTCCCATCCATTGCCAACTCCGTACCAGCTGGCAACGACAACAGATCCTGACCAACACCAACCACCATCGGTATACCGAGCATATTGGCGATTAGGGCACTATGGGCTGTAGCACTGCCCCTAGCGCAACAGATACCTAGGACTTGGATCGGATTTAGTTGCGCGACCTCAGAGGGAGTTAAATCAGCAGCAACCAGAATACCAGGCTCAGTCAACTCTATAGGACTTACGAAGTTTAGTTGGTTTTGCCCCCCTGCCCCCCAATTTTGGGGGGTAATCATGTCAAAGTCCCCCAGAATTGGGGGATTTAGGGGGCTCTTGCGTAAGTCCTGATCTAGACAGGTTTCTTTTCTATTCGTCAGTAATCGCAACACTCGCCAGCCGACATCGATCACATCATTTCCGCGAGCTTGCATGTAGGAGTCTTCCAGAGTTTGGTAATTTGCTACGGTTTCATCGATTACAGTTTTCCAAGCGGCCCCTGCCCATAGATGCTGGTTAACTATAATCTGATAAGCTCTATTAACTAGGGCTGGATCCTCTAAATAGAGCAAGTGAGCCTGAAAAATATCTGCCTGATCGTTAGTAACAGTATTGATCAGGTGTTCAAGTTGCTGTTGTGCTGTTTTAATAGCAAGTTGTAAGGTTTCCCACTCCCCTTGAGGATTATCTGTTTGCTCTTCAATAATTTCTGGACGTTTGGGTTGGTAGACAATAACCGCTCCGATAGCAATACCAGCAGCAGCGGGAATTCCAACTAACCTATCAAGTGTCACAGATGACGAGTTAAGGGATTGGTTACTGGGAGGGTTAGAGTCTTGGTTGATGTCTTCTTTTGCTTTATTTACTGTTTCGCCAAAATTGTTATCGACTAGCTGCTGCAACGCTATCAAGGCTAATTCGGAATCTTCTCCTACTGCTTTGATGACTATTTCATCTCCCTGTTGTATACCTAAAAGCATCACATTATTAATGCTTTTTCCATTAACTATATTGCTAGTTTTGGTGATATTTTGTAACGTAATTTCAGAGTTAAATCGATTAGCTGTAGTAACAAATTGGGCAGCAGGACGAGCATGAATTCCCTGTGGATTCTGGACAGTAAGATGGATTTCTTTGGTTGTAGTTCCGTAGGGTGCTTCAGGGACGGGCTCACCCTGATTTTCCCCTTCGTAGCCAGGGTTGGAACAGCCCGTCCCACCCACGGGCAAGATGCCCGTTCCACCCAGCGGGTCAAACTCAGTACTATCATTGCTATCATTACTATCAACAACTGATAACTGAGAAGCTTTAGCGGTTAAAGCTGATCTAGCTTCAGCAATCACTTGCTCGATATCACCACCAGCCGCAGCTTGCACAACCGCTGCGATCGCACCTTCCACTAATGGCGCTTCGCACAATCTTACCTTGCTTTTCTGGTCTTGATCCAGAAACTCCAGTGCCATTTCTGCACTGAGCACTGCACTGCCTAAATCCATTAATACCACTACCCCAGCATCGGAGTAAACCGACTCAATGGCAGCTTGGACTTGCAGCACATCGGTACCAAAGGGATTTTCTGGGTCATCAATACCCGCTGCGTACGCAATTGGTACGGATGTCTGAACCATCTGTTCAGCTAATTCCCTGACCCCAGCCGCTAGCTTAGCACTGTGGGAGATAATCACAATTCCAATCATAAGGTATATAAACACCTTTGTATTTGAGTTGTGAACATACTCGCTTAGGCAAGAGGCAAGAGGCAAGAGGCAAGAGGCAAGAGGCAAAAGGGAAAGCATTGCTGATTAATAGAATAATGGAGAGTAACTGACAACTGACCCGAATAGATGTGATTACATTCCGATATTCAGCAACGCTGAAAATGAGGGCTCCCCCGTCCCTAAAGCACCACTAGCAACATTTAGGTGCGACCCGTGGCGAATTTAATTCTTAATGGGTCAAGCGCACCTTTACAACACAGAGACTTTTAACCCAATGTGGGTTAAAAGTCTCTCTTTGGTGTGTTTGAGGGAGCCTGTCACCCCCTCAATACATTTACTGTTCCTTGTTCCCTGTTCCCTAAAAAATCAGTTTATTGTACCTCATAAAATTGAGAACTGCTATATTAAATTCCCAGCATTTCTCGCATTTCATCCTCCTCTGCCTTAGTTGGAAATCTTCCAGTTTCTGCTGCCCTTCGCGCTAAAATTAGCTCGACTTTGTCCCTTAAGAGTGGAGTAACTGCTATCTCCTTGCCACCCTGGGTATAGCTAGAGGGAGGAATATTCGCTGTCATCTGCTCAAACGAATCGTTCATCGCCTTACTTTCAGGTGTTTGAAGCATGGCTTGAAAATCCGGCTCTATTGCATAATCCAATTGGCTAAATTGGAGTACGCTGTTAATATCGCCTGCTTCAATTAGATCTCTTTGAGGCTCTAGGTAGGAGGCTAAGGTGAAGCGGGGACTATCCGCAGTACTGAATGCAGTTGTACCAATGTAGGTCTCGTGTAGCCGAGTTTCTGGTCGAATACCAGACGTTAGGTTTTGCAGTTGGCTGCCGTAATTATTTTGGTCGAAGAGTTCCGAACTAATCGTATATTCTGATTGTGAATCCTCTGTTCTCCCTGGAATTTCTAGCTCTGAGAGTCGATCTTTTGCTTCTCCAAACATCTCTTTGATGAGGTCGAACTTGCTTTTCTTTTCACTTTTTTTCTCAGATTGTGCTTCCAGCAAATCGTAACTCCCCGACCTTTTTTTGAATGAAAATAATCCAGAAGGATCGATACGGTTAATGGGATTGTTTCCGACATAGACGTAAGGACTAAACCCTTCCCTTGCTGGATCTATACTGATAAATCTCCTCAAGTCTGGATCGTAGAACCGGCTGTGATAATGATAAAGTTGTAAATCTTCATCCCACCATTGACCGGCATAGCGGAAGCTGACTTTCTGTGCCTCGTTTTCAGATGAGGGAGCAACTACCGTTTTCCCAAAATCATCGTAATCGAAGCTACACAAGCTATTGTTATTGCTATCAAGAGCAACTCGAGTGGAACCAAGACGATCGCTCAGTAAATAGGTTGTATTACCATTTTCCTCGAATCCGATGATGCTATCGCCGTCATAAATGTAGAGCAACTCATCAACACCAGCAACCCCTTTAACAACTAAAGGCAGTTTACCCCGACCGTAGATGTATTCTTCAGTCGTCGTTGATTGCTTTTGCACTCTTCGACCCAAACCGTCGTATTTGAAGGTGATGTTGCTTCCGCCTTGAATCTGTACGCCATTGACTCGGTCTCCTAGCACTCGTCTCGTCAATGTAACTTGCTGACCCTCTGAGTTGGTCATGACGGTAATGTTGCCCAGTTCGTCATAATCTTCAACCTCACGCAGGGTCTGACCATTATCGACAATGCGTTGCAGTTTGTTAGAACCGGAAAAATACTCGTAGCTACGACCATCGATCCGATCTAAGTTACCGTTGCGATCGTATTGGTAGCTGGTCTCACTCTCTTGGGCAGAAGCGATCAGTCGCCCCAAATAATCATAGTCGTAGACGACATCCAGGTTGTTGAAGTTGTATTTAGAACCCTGGAACGTAGTGTTAACGATGAAATCAGATTTGTAAGTAGCATTGAGAAGTGCCCCAGCAGATTGCTGCGCAAGAGACCCCCGCGCGGGTTCACCTATTCTCAACCACCAACCAGACGTAATTGCACCGCGAACAGCCTCGTTGTTCCTCACCCCGATAACCTGTTCGCCTGGGTAAATCATAATCGTCCTGATAGCGTAATAATCATAACCTCCAGGCGGAGGAATTTGATGATTGGACATTGCGAAACGAGTTTTCGCATTGCCTGATGATGTTGATGGAAAAGATTCAACTTGCAAATGAGTATCATCAACAGCGAGCAATCGATCTTCTGCCTCTCCATCTAATACCTTAATATGAAATTGCTCTTCTACGTTTTCAATTTCCTCAATACGGAAGCGGGTTCTTGGGTCTTGACTGTTTTTGACAACCAGGTAGTATGTTGGCTCGCCATTCGGTCTAGACCCTCTAATCATCGTCATCTCCTGGTCCCGACTAGGTTGCGGTGGAGTCTGTCCATTGGGTTGACAGAAGATATAACCTTCAGGTGCTTGTGATGGAGCATCCTTATACATCGTGACAGCGTTGGTGCGTTCCACAAAAATCACCTGGCTGTCCTCATCCAAACCCCAATAGCTGTCTGGATCGAGTAATTGTTTTAATCGAAACCCCTCTCCGTCCTCTTCAAGTTCAAATAAGCTGGCATTGTTTTCAGTTCCAGCAATGAATCGACCATTGAAGACGCGTAAAAACATGCCACCTTGATCCAAGACCTCAATCTTGTACCCCCCATACATACTTTGGTAGGTGAAACTGAATTGAAGGTTTGGCAAGAATGTTGTGAAATGTAGGGTAATCAGGGTTGTACCCGAGTCATCTTCAGTGAATACAGTACAATACCGATTATCTTCCAGATACAAGTCTGTTTCAAAATCCAGATCGGACTGGAAGGCAGCTAGTCCTCTGTTCGCTTTGAATTTAAGATTTGAGACGGAAGTTTGTGAGGGAAAATTTTTGTTCTTAGAAGCTTTGCGCCTCCCCGGATTCCTAAGTCTCCTAGTCCTTCGATCTGGAGCATTTTCCAGTTGATTCACGGGAATTTGGGACAAAAATCCCGGTAGGTAGTCAAGTTGTTGCTTGAAGTAGGAATCACTATTGGCTTTGTAATCTTTGTCGATCGGCCGTTCCTGAAAGTCATATTTTATGATTTCATCATAGGGGTCGCTCTCAGGATTGAGAGTACGCGATACCAATTGATGTTCAATATTGTATTGATAATTGGTTGCATAAACTCGATCGCGACTCTTATTTTTGATTTCGCACCGACGACCCAGATAGTCGTAACTATACTCGATTTCAGTAGGGGTGTTAGTGGGATAGGTCATCTTTGTCACTAGCCCGGAATTGTTGTATTCATAATGAACAACTTTCGGGTTCGCTTCTCCATCTCCTACTCGTGCGACTCGACCGAGGTCATCGTAGCGGAAAATGGTCTCCACCCAGTTATCGTCAAGGCTATCCCGATGCTTAACTCGAGCTAAGCGACCCTGTAAGTTTTTCGTCACTTTAGTCATCATATCCCTCCCGGAAATCATCCATGTCGTAATAGTATTCGGTCAGACTTTCACCTTCACTGCTTGTGGAGGGGTAGTCCATATTGTTGGCTCGATCGAGCAAGTAACTAGGGACTTCCCCAGGCAGCATCGTATCTACATCTTTGAGAATGCCGACTTCACAAACTCGTCCTAACCGCTCGTATTTAAAGTAGCGCCATTTGCGTTCGTCGGCATCGTTGGTGAATCGAATTCGGTTGAAATAATCTTTGATGACATAGGTTGTACCGGATTGGTCAGGATCTTGCCATTCAATCTGCCTTCTGTCAGAGTTCGCTAAGGTTACGGTACTTTCTAAGTCATCTTGAGGTGCTAACGTCTTCAGGACTTGTTGGGAGTTGTCCCACTGAGATTGGTTTTTCCAAACAATTTTGTTGTTGTCATCCAGTTTGATTTGGCTAACGAGAAACTCGCCTTGGGCACCACTCAAGAAGGAATAATGAATCTTTTGTTCGCCATCAAGGGGGACTTTTTGAGTGATTCCTCTGAGGGGGCGAGTGTTAGGAATCCCCCCGGCTGCCCTCAATTCATTTAATTCTGCCTCACCGTTATAAGATGAGTCTTTCTGATAGTCAGCGTTAAAATTGTAAGGAAAACCTTGACGCAGAGTATCAAGGGTATTGCGGTTAAGCAGTCCATCATAGGCAAACCTGACATAAGGCAAGGAAGTGTCAAAGTCACCAAAATCCATATCCATTAATAAGGTTTTCAATTCACCCGTTAAGAATCCGTTGTCTTGAATGTCATCAATGAAGTTATCTCGGAATGCAAACAGTTCTTCATCTCTAGGACTACTAGCTTTAGCGTTTTTGGTGACAATGATTTGATGGCCAAAACCGTCATAGATAAATTCCTTAATGACGACATCCGTTAGTTTTTCGGTTGTGTAGTTAAGACTTAAACTCTGTGCTTGACGGGCCCGTCCTTTGGAATCGATGAAGATAGTGCTGATAACTGGTTTTTTGAAAATGAAGGCATCCCTAAATTCACCGGTATTATAGGCCCCTAGATTGACAGAAGTGGCTGCTGTAAAGTCAACGGTTTTGGATGAAAGCAGTAACTTGCCATCGCCAAAAAAGAAGAATACCCCCCGAGTGACGACCAACAACCACTCCCGCGCTGCCAACTCGAGTGGGGTTGTCAGGGGTTCGTCATTCGCGGTCGTGAAGGTGTAGTACCCTTGACGCAAAGGCTGTTCGGTGGTTTTGATGAAGGTTAAGGAGAACAAGAGCTGGCTATCTTGGTCTAGGGCTAAAATTCCGAACTCATCGTTACCGTAGTTAAAATTTTGCACTTTCAGACCAAAATCCGCTGTATTCAGACTGGCGAGGGAAAAGTTGGGAAGATAAAAGCCGTCCTCTACAAAGGAAATTTGCACGCTACAGTTAGGATGTTCGGGATCGAAATCCCCGGTTTGTGCTGCTGCGGGGTAAATGGCATGGTTATCGAAGCGACTGAAACTGAAAAGACTAATTTCGTAGTCAAAAATTTTGCCTTCAGAGGACATGGTAAAGCGATCGCACAAACTGTTCCTGTCGTTATAAATGCGGTAATCGACTAAACCGTTCTTTCTGATGGTCGCAATATGTTCGTCTAGAGAATTAGAAAAGGCATTGATCGAGAAGTCACAATCTACAGCAGCGATCCACAGGTAGTCCACCATTGATAAGGGACCACCGACAATTTCTAGTTGACTAGAACCCTCATCGATCAGCTTTTCAAAATAAACCCAAACATCACCCGTTTCGTCAGTTAGGGGGATCGTTTCCCCATTCATGACCAAATTAATGCCACTGTTGCCAGGATTAATCCATCCACAGATGACGTATTTTTTCTCTGAAGAAAGGTCTCCTGTTTTCAAAAAAGCAATACGGTACTCCCCACTGACGGATGTAACGACATTGTTCCTAAACTTGGAGTTGGTGTTGGCGATAATAGCACCGTTAGTAATGCTCCAAACCTCTTCATCCAAATAATGTTCCTCATATTTAGCGATGGGGAGATAGAAGAAATCTCGATCGCTCTTACTAACTACTGTTGCCACCACCTTATCGCGACTCTTCCTGCTGTCGGAATCGACAACAGCAGGAATAATTCTCGTATAGGAAGGCGCTTCGGTTCCATCTTGGTTGAGACCATGAAGAGATTTGAGGATGGGTAACTTAGTTTGAATATCTCTTTCCTCTACCTCTTCCACTTTTCGCCAATTCTCCTCCCCCCAATCCTTGGGATCTGAGGAAATCGATACGAACAATTCCTGTTGGTAGTAGGAATTACCGGCATCTATATAGATGTACTTCTGACCTGTTTGACTTTTGATAGTATCGGGATTTCCTTCAGCCGTAATGCGAATCGATTCATCTGGCAAACTGAGCATATTTCTTTGGAAAATTTCGTGGTCTGGCTGGTCCTGAAAATTTTCCCAAAGATATTTGGTGCGCTGGATGTGGAAGGTATCAACAGTAACACTGTCCCGCTGATAATCATAAGCAGATTCCACGACTTCTTGGATCTGATCTCTACTGTTGTAGATGTAGCTTTGTTGACGAGCAACTGTACCGTCATCGTATTCCAGAGCATCTTCTTTCTTGAGACTGGTATAGCTATCGGTATCAGTCTGCTTTTTGAGCTTATAAGTATACTCTTCAGTCTGCTGAGCAGTATCGTTGACATAAACTTCTACTTTGTGCAAACTGCCCCTGACAAATTGACCATACTCATTAATTGGCCGCTGACTCATTTTCCACCTCAATTAATTCAGAATCTTCCTCGTTGCCATTGTAGAAATAGTACTTCTTGTATTCACCAGACTCGGTACCACCTGGGTATACTGTGACCTCTTTATAGAATCCTCCTATCCCAATACCGAAAAGTGCTCTGGCTGAAGCGTATTCGTAATCAGTTGGAAATTCTCTTTCGTTGTCTAGAATGGTTGTGGTTTTGCTGACGATATAGTCGATAATCTTACCTTTGAGTGCTTCATCGTAGAATTTGAAAATCTTGTATGACTTTGGTTGAGTACTACTGCAGCGACTATCATCTTCATATTGAGGTTCATGGCAACCATTGTAAAGAATAACGTTGCTAAACCCACCAGATACTACCATTTTCTGTTGATTACTTGGTATTCTTTCTACTTCAATGGGCTGGTCCAAAAGTTTGTTGTTTCTTAAAATTTTGAAGTAGAGAATGGACTGATTGTCTTCTATCTCAATGACAAAGGGAATAAAGTCATCTTCAGGGGTAAAAAAGCTATGGTAGGTTAACTCGCCGCTGGTTCCTGCTTCCAAGCGATCGCTGGTAATTTCAAAGTCTCCTTGACTATTGCGATACAGTATAGCGTTGCGTTCAACGACAAACCGCTTGAATCCAGAGGAATAAACGCCGACCCCCCCCATAGAATCCATCATGTTGTTAATCATTTGGTTCGTAACGATTGCTGTCGCAACAGAACCGATGGCACCGACGACCTGATTAACCGTGTCTACGATTTGAATGGCTTTGTTGATCCCTTTTGCGACTTTCCCCGTAATCTGTACTCCGGCAGCGACACCAGAGGCCCCACCCGTGACCGGAATCAAGGCAATGCCTAGGGCAATGGAGACGATCTCCAGACCAAACGTAATCCATCCAAAAATTACGGCAATCTTGGGGGGTTTGGGTTTGTCTGGCTTTTCGGGTTCCAGAGGCATGGTGGGCAGATATTTAACTAAAAATCTTTCCTCATCCTCTTTGTAGACTAAAAATTCTTTTTGTTTGGCATCGAGATCTTTGTGAGAGTTGGGCGTGACTTGGTGAGTTTTGGCAAAAACCCCTTTGTCCATATATTGCAGGCGACTCAAACCCACGTTATAGAAGGTCAATGATTGATTGACCCCACTTAGTGGATGCCAGTTAACACCGTCGTATTCAGTTTTTTTCCACTCCTTCCCGTCATAGGTATAAAAGAACGTTACTGTTTGGAAGTGTTGGTATTCCCTTCTGTCATCATCATCGTATTCGGGATTACCATCGCTGATATTCTGAGCAATCCCAATGGAATAGGAGCATCCCAGAAACTGAGAGTCCGTCACTAAAGAAAAGTTAGGGACATAATAACACCTGGGACTGTTCCCGGCTTGCGGGAAATTGCGATTGTTAATATCCTCTTGAATGGGATGGGGGCTGACCTTCCAATCATCCCGGCCCTCAAGCTCGTAGGACAAAACCTGACCGAAGTTGAACTCATAATTTAAATCGCCACTGTTGTACTTCGGGATAGTGGTATAGTTAATGGCGATGAAATTGTCCATGATGGTCAGGGAATTAAATCCCTCTTGTTTGACGTATCCACCGGCATTACAGTATGTGCTACTCCCCGAGTCATAGAGATAAGAACCAGTGATACTGGTCGTCCCTGGATAGCTGTAATAGGTATAATCATTGTCTAAGTTAAAGAAAACGTAACCGATTTTTAGTGGGTATTTGGTCTCGTCAGCGTCACTCCCCCCCGCACAGGTTAACTGAACGACACAAACTAACCGATTCCGAGTGGCAATCTGGTATTCCCTAATCTGATCGACGGGTGTATAGATTGGAAAAGTACTGGATGTATAGATCCGATTGGGTTGGTCGATCCAAGTTTCTTTGGCATGGTCTCTAGGTAGAATGTGAATGGTTTGCCGCCTCTGGCCGTTATTTTCATCGATCGTGGCGCGAGGATAAAAAATGGCGAGATAATTCTCGTTCAAGGAAAGCACTGGGACGATATCCGACGGCATTGAGGAGTTATCGTCGTTGGGGGGTGGATCGACGGTAATCGTCTGCTCCCATTTAGCACCCGTTTTCTTGTCTAACTCGTAAATTTTAACTTTACGATCGTTGCCTGAAAAAGCAATGGTGTCGTCGGAAGTCACTAACCTTCCCGGTGCAAACAAGCTTCTTGGGTTCTGGGAAGATGATTCGGTGTGAAGGGTTTGTGTCTTCCAACCGTCGTTGGTCCAGTAATGGATGCGTAGTTCCTTTTCGTCACTATTGTTCTTACCCGTGACTAACAGGTAATTAGATTCAGATTGATGTTCGATCTCTGAAAGACCGGTATTTTCATCAAAGGAAATACTCCTTTCAACGTCGATTTCCTGTTCCCCATAGGTGTAGAGGGTTTGGCAACCTAGGGGGTCAGTGATAGTCTTAAGCGCGCCAAATAAGGCACCATCTTTGTAAAAAGGAAGTTCGGTACTACTATTATCAGCGTTGTTATCTACACCATCGGCTTCGGTGTAATACGTAAAAGCGAGGTCTGGTTCGATCTGCACAAAGTTGGTTTGAGTTTGACCATACTCCAAAGTTTTGATTTTAGACAAGACCCTTTTCGCGTAAAGCGTGTCTGCTTTAATCTGTCCTTCTTCGAGTTGTTTTCTGAGGATTCGACCTTGACTAACCAGATCAACAGAAGCAATTTTTAATTTCTGAAGTCGTTCTTGATAACCATTGGGTTCTTCCGCAACCAGGTGTTGCTTGTTAATTTCCGAACGATCCTTAGGTAGATAATTGATGACCAGTTTGTCGCCATTCGCGTTTTCGACCCGGTATAGGTAACTATAGATAGTACTGGTCTGATTGTTCTCACCTCTCCCGACTGGCTGAATTTCTTGGGCATAGGAAAATACGGTTTTATTTCCGTAAATATCCTCAATACTGGTTAAATTCCAAGCCCGAATCCACTGTTGTTGGTTTTCTCCATCCACAGAAATAAATTGACTGTAGTAACGGTGGGGACTACTACCTTGAGGGTGTTTCCAAAACACTTCTTTTTCCGCTGAGGCAGAAGTGACTTCACCCGTCAAGTGCTTCACTTCCTCTAGGACTTGCTTGGTCTGAAGATATTCAGCGGAGGGATTTTCTGTGTCTTCCACACCCTCCTCTGGGCGGAAGTGGTATATTTCCCCCGTGGGATAGATGATTTTCCATTCGCCGTCACCATCATAACCCTCGCCGGTGTGGCGGATGATTTTGATCGAGAGGTCTTCTCTGAGGCGATAGGCGATCTTGAGTCGCATTCCGGATACTGGCGTTATTTCTTCGACCATCAACTGGGAAAAACTACCGTTCCTGACCCAGTAAATGATTTCATCGAGGTGAGTCCCATAGTCAAAACCTTGCTTCGATGCAAGCTTCATGCGGAATATCTTATCCGGTTGACTCATCGACCAGCCTACCCCCAGCCAGCCTGATTCCCAAAATCGGTTCCACTTTTGGAAAAGCAGTTTGTGGCTATTGTTATACCTGTAGTTTAAAACCACCTGGTATTGAGGACTAATCCCATCCAATGTGGCAATGGGGATAGTGAGGTTAATTTTGCCGGTGAAGAGGTCGATATTTTCGTCCTCTAAACCGCCTCGCTCCAAGAATGGTGCAGAATATTTTTTACTCAATGTTAACCCTCCTATGAATTGGTATTGTTTTTGTATATAAGTACTACTTTTGAGGGATAGCTAAGGCGAAAACTATCACGATTGCCATTGCTTTTGAAAACATCAAGCAAGGCACTATAGAAACATTTTGACGGCAATTTTCCATCTTTTTTGTTCCTTTAGGGTTAAGGTTTCGATTCAATAATGTTCCTGTTTGTTGTTTTCAGTTACCTCTTTACCTCTTACTAGTGTTAGTACGAGTGTGGGGAGAAATTTCTGAAATAAAACTAGAACATCCTCCAGAACAATCCGGTTTGAGGCTATCCTTTCCTTCCGGTTTTGTCCTTTCCAGTTCTAAGACGGTTGAGGAGTCATTTTGTGACTGCTGGATTTAAAACCTGCCAACAAAGCTTCTCTTTTTTCCAAGTCTCATCGAACATCCCCCGCACCCTTTTGTCCTAGGGCAGCTTTCAGTTTTAGGACTTACGCAAATCCCTCAATTTAGCGCTACCTGTAGGGTGGGCAAAACCTTGCCCACCCTACCCATGGATTGTGTGCGTAAGTCCTGAGTTTTTAGTTTTGTTTTTTGTCATGGGAATACTAGCTGGTTGTGAAAAAACACACCAGCTATCAGCTATCAGCTATCAGCTATCAGCTATCAGCTATCAGCTATCAGCTA
>NZ_CEYLVT010000162.1:12946-17079 GCF_982860115.1 Moorena sp. | reverse complement strand
TGAGGTTTTACATGAGGTTTTACATGAGGTTTTACATGAGGTTTATGAGGTTTATAGGCTTTTTATCAAGATATAAATAATACAGTTGTCTGATGTGGATGGTCGAACTTATACCCAATATATTCGTCAGAATTTTAACCGGTAAGTTTACCGTGAGAAACGTCAGAAGCGTCGGTCTGAAAGATTAGTTATATGGAAACGCTAATCGAGAGCGAATAAGTTGGAAAGGTTTCATCAGAAAGCATAAACTTTTTCGGTTTATGTTTTTACCTATCAATCTATTCACAGACCAAAGCAAATAAATGTTCAAGGAAACAGAAAAGGAGAATAATATGCCACTAACCAACGAGTATCCTATAACCATACCAAAGGGAAAAATTTGTTCATGGTACGCTACAGCGCAAACAGCATCAAGTAAGACTATTGAACTATACAGCCCGAAGAATATGTTGGTGTTTAAGACGTCGATTAATTCTCGGGAATTGGATAATTTTGGAATTGGTAGTTTCACTGCCTCTGAAGGCGGGGAGTACATACTCAAATTCCCTGATAGTAAAGATGTCAAAACAACTCATGCAGAGATTGTATCTGATAGCTATGCTACGGTGTGTTCAACGCATATATTTGGAGGTGAAGACGCAGGCGATGCAGACTATCAGGATGTATTTCTCACTCTGACAATATATCTTAAAAAAGGGTAGAAAAACATAACCAAGTTCTAACGCTATTAGAACTCACTATCCAGCCCGCTCCCGAGTACCGAGGGCGGGATTTCTTTTGTCCCAACTGTACCTCACTAAGATGGGACTATCCCACCCTTCCGTGGTTTGGGTTAAATGAGTGTTTGTTCGATGCAGGTGGCGCGCAAGCGAAGCGAGGTTCTTCTCTCCACCCTCACCCAGAACCAGGGCGCACAGCCGAAAATTCTGCCGAATTCCCAACCATCGAGCAAACCAATTCCCTGCATCCATGAAGCTATTGCGCAAGGCTAACCTAACAGTAGCGCTACAAACACCCCGAAAAAATGCGATCGCACACATACCATCGAACACGCGCTGCGCTGTGGAAACCAAATAAATACCTTGGCTTCGCATAAATACCTGGCCGATCGGTGTTGCAGTTCCCGGCTGGGTCGGCGCGAGGCATAAATTTTTTCTCTAAAACACTTAGATCCAATGGCCTCGCGCGACCACAGCCTAGTCGGCCAGGCGGAGTGTGGAGTTTTTTCTACGATTAGACCTCCGTTAGGAAAATTTATTCTAAATTTCCCTAACTCCGTCCTAACCGTACGAAAAAACTCCAGGAGAGGGAGAGGATATATATAACCGCTGAAAATATCAAAAAGACTTGCAAATGCTGACCTCATCAGCTGCTTCACATTAAACTGCTCAGTCGGATTTTCTGGTTGAACATATACATTTCCTTCGGTTTCTGTAGTCGATTCTGGGGTTTCTGCCCTGAGGTTGCTATCATCAACCTTAACAATTGAGTTATTACAGAAACCACTTCTTTTCCCAGTGTTCTTAACATGATTTCGCAGAGCACGGACTTGGTCAGCTTGCTCTAAAGTTAGGGAAGCCTTACCTTCTGAATCGGTCTGTGCTTCTATCTCTAAGTAATGTAAGTCGTTAGAGTAAGCGTCTTTTTAAATACTAAGTTCGCTCATCAGCGTTTCGGGGCGAATCGCCCCTGATGGTGCAGAATTCTGGTCAAACATTTTTTTTTCGCGATTCCATATTATGTACAAGGCTGAGAAAAAATTTCTGGGATGACCCCAGAATTCTGGGGTGCGCTGCTCAATGAGAATGGCAATTTTAGCTTGAACAGTTGCTGTTTCAAGCCAAAATCAATAACCACCATTGGTGAAGAGGTAAATCCCCTGGTAGTGAGGGTGTAGTTGTTGTTAATTCTGGGGGAGATAAAGCAGCGAAATAATTGGTTGAGTTGAGCACCGGGAGATTTTTAATCGAATGTTTTCCCAGTTATTGAAGTTCGACGGCTGGAGTTTCTGTTCTCAGTTTCTGCTAATGAGGTTGCTTTTCGGGTACACGGTGTTTTTGTTTTCGGGTGTGTGCTGGGGGTTTTGTGGATAGGTGGTGTCGGGTGTGTGCTGAGGGTTGAGGTGTAGGTAGTTGTTTGGGATTGCGTAGTGTCTCCACTATGCCGAGGGTTATATAGATGGTAGGTTATCGAATATTGCCGCTTATATGCGGAGGGTCGATGTGTAGGTAGCTGTTTGCTCGGACTCTATCTTGATAGCGTACGCATCGCACCACCCATTTACCTCATTTTCATTGATGCATTAACTCAGCTTCCATCGATGAGAAATTGGAAAAATCTTTAAGTCCCAATTGAATCACAAGCTTGAAACTGTCAAGCGTGAATATGCTGCGTTCAAGTTGGGTGGTTAAATGGTCGATAAATGGATAGCTATGCCCATCAAGATAACCTGCAAGTTACTGGAATTAATTTTGTTTAGGTGCTTATGAATATTTGTAAACTATAAGACCCCGACACTCGTTCGGAACGCACAGCTTATGGCGATCAGCCTAGGATCCCCTTCGGCTGTGCTGGAAACAATTGCACTTCTGGGTTTATGTACGTAGTCTTGAGAGGAAGCATGTCACTCATGTAGAACATTTGTACTAAATCTTTAGCCCCCTCATGGGTTTAAGCAAGCTCATATGGTACATAGTTCATCTGTTCTGCAACGCAAGACCTGCTCCCTTAGACTGTCTTGAGAGACCCAAGTTAGTCTAAATTCCAGTCAGATCTGAACCAGTAGGTGGAGTTAGTAAAAAGCCCACACTGAATCAAAGATTACAGTGTGGGAGTATGTCATTCGTTACAGTGTCGAGCCTGATACATTTAGGTTTCACGCAGATGTGTCAGTCTGCCAGGCTAACACCACTTAACTGTATGGAAAGGCTCCAAGGCTTCTGTAAAAGTATTCAAAGCACTCTACCTAACCAGGGTTAAGTCAAGGGTCTTAGGAGTTTTGTCCTTCAACCAGCTCATCTATCTCATCTATATCCACCGTCTTCCGGTTTACTGATAATTGTGTCATCGGCTCTGTCATATCCTCGACTACTAGTACTGCACCATAACGTGCACCAGAATAACTCAAATTACCAATCTGTAGACGTCCTAGTTTATTATCTCTTGTTGTGTGTACCCTCATATTACCTGGTTCGAGTACGTACTTATCCCCTGAGTTTGCAGGAGTTGAACAGTATTCATATGTTGCTTTTTCATTCCCATTGTGATACACAGCGTATTGAATTTCAGCATTTGATGGTTCTAAGGCCCGAACTCTTACTTTTGTCACTCCTGGAATTGCTACGCATTGGTAGGGTCCAACCCTAGTTTCCTGGAATTGTGGGGGGTTAGCTGCTGCTTTTGCGTTTTGTGGCATTCCCAATAACATAGTGACGGCCACGATGACCATTGCTAGAACTTTTGCCCATTTTAATCTGGCTGTTTTAAGTTTATTAACAACCCCAATAGATGTAAGGAAATGATTTTTTGGCATCTTTTTGACCACCTGTAATTGTTTTTAAGAAAGGAAAATTGAATTCCTTTACTTAGTCAAATAATAAGGGAATTTAAATGTTGATAAACTCATAAAACTCATCTAAAAACTCATCTAAAAACTCATCTAAAAACTCATCTAAAAACTCATAAAACTCATCTAAAAACTCATAAAACTCATAAAACTCATCTAAAAACTCATCTAAAAACTCATCTAAAAACTCATCTAAAAACTCATAAAACTCATAAAACTCATAAAACTCATCTAAAAACTCATCTAAAAACTCATCTAAAAACTCATCTAAAAACTCATAAAACTCATCTAAAAACTCGTAGTTTTTTTTATGCCCATTTTTCTCCTCAAAATCGATCATTGATCAAGTACCAGGTCATGTGAGACTCAGTTTCGACTTTCTCTAAGACGACCAAGTACGTGGCATAATATTCCTCTTCTTCGGGAAACCAGTCGAAGGTTGGCCTCCTCTTCTATTTTTAACGCCCACCAACGCCATCCTTTTGCCTCGTCTGTCCCGTGTCTGCGGACTTTGGCATCTTCCTGTGCCAGCGCCTCAAGGTCCTTCAATATACGGGGCATCTAGTGT
>NZ_CEYLVT010000162.1:0-12846 GCF_982860115.1 Moorena sp. | reverse complement strand
TGAGTAAACCCGAGCCTTCGATAAATCATAATAGTTAATGGTTTTACGGTTTTCAGCGGACTTTGGCATCTTCCTGTGCCAGCGCCTCAAAGTCCTTCAATATACGGGGCATCTAGTGTTGAGTAAACCCGAGCCTTCGATAAATCATAATAGTTAATGGTTTTACGGTTTTCATATGTTCGCTTTTAGCGGCTCTTTCAGAGCATCGCTATGCATGAGCTTGTCAAAAATTGGCAGACAAAACAACCGGAGGGTCTCCTGTTGCTTTCCCTAGGGAGTGCCTTAGACTGTCCTTAAGTCTTGTACCGGATAATCAATGTCCGGTGTGTGATTTGACTCTCCCCGGTCACGCATAAGCGGGGCTTCTCGCGGTCTGGCTAAAACCCCAACTTCTGCACCGCCCTACGCTTAACCTCCTCCCCCCGCCGGTCGTACTTAGCCGTAGTCACAGGGCTTGCATGGCCAGCTAACTTCTGGACGGTCACAATATCAATCCCAGCATCGAGCAGGTCAGAGCAGAAGGTCCTGCGAAAGTCATGGGGAGAAAAGGACTCGACCCCAGCTTCTTTAGCCCGCTTCTGCAAAATCAACAACACGGCCTGGGGGGTCATAGTTCTGTACTGTATCTGCCCACCTTTGAATATTGGGCACAACAGCGCTCCTGGTTGGTGACCTCTTGTGTTCAACCAATCATTAACAAAAGCGATCGCACCTTCCGGTAAATAGACGGTCCTATCCTTACCCCCCTTACCCTGGCGTACTTCCAATGCACCACTATCACCATCAAAATCCCGCACTTCCAGCTTTACCACCTCTGCCCGTCGCAGTCCTGTACCCCGTAGGATGCCAATTAGGGCTATATCCCTAACTCCTTGGTTGGTTGTGTCAGAGGCACATACCTTAATGAGTGCTGTAATTTCTGCTTGAGTTAACGCCCGACCTCTGGGTAAGGGATGATTCTTAATCCTGGGTAAATCCACCGCCGCCTCATAATCTTCTGGATCCATCAGTTTCAACTTCTTTGCCACAGTTAATACTCCCCTGAGCGCTGCCATCTTTTTTTGAACCGTGGCCGGGGCATTGATTTCTAGTAGTGCGGCTTGGACGGCAGCGGTGTGCTGATAGGTGAGGGCTGCCCAGTCAAGGGTGTCTGCATCGCATTCGTTGTTAGTAAGTAGGGATGCGATCGCATCTAAGGCTTGCCTCATTGTTGGCTGCGACCCCGGACTCAAGCTGTTGAGATAGACCCGTGCTGGATGCCCAGTCAAGGGTAGAGCTGTGGTGAGAGAGAGCGGTGTGGTAGTGAGGGTCACGCGCGATGTGCTTATCAGAAGTCCTCTTCTAAGAAGTCATTATCACATGGTTTCACCCACTTTTATCATCAAGCGCGAAAGGTCCTTAGGGAGAAGATTTTAAACCGACTTGTTGCTCTTTAACCATCACCATTCACCCCCAAAATCAAACCATTTCTAATGCAGCCCTGGTGATGTACTGGGAAAAAGCTTCAGTTGCATGGGCATCCCAGATATTCTTACCGCCAGGTTCCCAGTTTTGCTTGCTGTAACAGATATCTTCTTGACAGTCATAACAAACTGGAAATGAATTATGCCCGGCGCGATCGCGTGGTCCATCATAATTAGTTTGGTAGACCTTAGTCGCTTCAGATTCCTGACACAAACAACAAGTACCATCGGTTAACGCGATTGTTTCGGAGCGCACTTTTTTCCGACCTTTGTACGATAGCCGGGCAAGTTCAGGACGATAGACGTCTCCTACTACAAATTTCTTGCCAAGCTTAGGATCGGTCTGTCCAAGGTAATGGGCTATGAGGTTAACCATCTCAAGGATCTGCTCGTGGTTTTCATAACCAAGGTCATTCACCACAAACTCCCAGAGCCAGCGCTGTGATGTTTTTTCAAGAAGTTTGTGTAGTTCTAATGGGTCTAGTGATCGCACTTTCTTCCCTAAGTTTTTGGCTGTCTTGCCACCTTTTGGGGTGGAGCTTTCTTTAGTCTTAGGAGCAGAAGTAGTCTTAGGTTCAATTAATGGGAGATTACTAGCATCGCCTAAAGTCATCCAGTCCCCATTTATCAAGACCACTCGATCACCTTCCAATCCTGGGGGCATTTCGACGAATTGGGTATCAAAGTTATTTTTTGCTGTTTTTAAAACCGCTTTGTTACATCCAATCTTTTTGCCGTTGCATTCGATAAAGTGACCGTCATTAACTGAGACCAAAACCAGTCTCAAATCTTTCGGACAAACCCCATAAGTTTTAACCAGTGAACTCGCTCTGAAGTTGGGAGCAAGTACGTGGATTGCGGCATTATCTTTGATTCCAGATGAAGCCATTTCACTGATAGCGGATGAAACACTTTTGAGAAAAGGAAGAAGTAAGTCAGCGTATTTATGAACCTGACCCGCTGTAATCATCCACTCGTCTAAGATATACAGTCTATCTTCCCCTTCAAGCAACAAAAATTCTTCTAACATTTCCTTGGCTTCACTGATAACCTTGGCAGCTTCAGTTCTGGAAAGCCTACTCAGATTAACCTCTATTTTTCTGTAAGCATGATTCCAGCGACCATCCATGTCAGGAGTTTTAGCCGCCATGCTAGTATAGAAAATCTTCGCTCCTTTTTGTGCCTCCAATTTAGAAGTTTCTGCCAACATTAAGGTTTTTCCACCCCTTTGCCATCCCAAGACACAGGAAGGGTCATAAATAGTATTTGAGAATACTTGATAGCCAATGGGCTTTTGTTTCTTTCTGCTTTTAGAAAAACCAGAAAATATCGAGGTGACTGGATTACTAGGTTTTGGATTCTGTGGTTCGTTTTCAATTTCAATCCCTGAGACTAACCCTTTGTAACTACTAGGCACATCAATAGTTTCCCCAAGACTACCTTGAAATTCATATCCATTAGGTAGACATCACCTTAAAATAAGTAGGCAACGTGAAGAACATGCCAAGAGACTGGCACGTTGCGTAATCCGGTCTAACGACCTGGTCGCTTACGAAGATTTGAGGGTTAAAAATTTAGTTAAAAATCACTGTCTCGCTAAGTCTATTAATGATGCAGGTTGGTACCAGTTTAGGGAATGGTTGGAATATTTTGGGCAAAAGTTTGGTCGGATAACTGTTGCAGTTAATCCTGCCTATACAAGCCAGAATTGTTCCAAATGTGGTGAAGTGGTCAAGAAGTCATTATCAACTCGAACCCATGTCTGTCAGTGTGGGTGTCGGCTAGACCGCGACCATAATGCCGCCAAAAATATCCTAACTAGAGCCTTGAGTACCGTGGGGCACACGGGAACTTTACTTAACGCTTGGGGAGAATTGGCCTCTACTCTTCCTGATTCCGGTCTGGTTGAGCAAGTCAGCTCGTTGAACCAAGAATCCCCCTGATTCTATCAGTGGGGAGTGTCAATCTGGGACTTCAAGGGAATATGATGGGTCATTTGTCCGATTAAGCGATTCGGCAGAACTTCCGCTGCGCGATGGGCCTCGCCACGCCAAAAGCGATGGGCCTCGCCGCGCCAAAAGCGATCGCAGCCAAATCCACCAGAACCACCCCGTAGCCACTAAATCCCCTATTCCCCCAAAAGCAATAAAACGACCCTTACCACTGACCCATTTTTATGTATATTTGTTAATTTAAAAATTAGTTTACTAAGAAATATTTCACACTTATCTTACTTGTTTGCTTTATGGAATATAATTATCACATCTAAATTTCAAACAAAATAAAAACCCTATCCTCCAACTTTTTCTAAGCAAGGATAGGGCAACAACAAAAAACAAATCTTATGTCGAATTTTACTATAAAAAGCTCGATAGGGCTTCTATCGGATGGAATAACTCCAAATAACGTATTAAAACAGCATTATCGAGAATGGCAACATTCAGCCGTTAATCGCCACATCATCGCACTGAATGTTGTTTCTTGTAGTGACAATGAGGCTTTCGACTATCTTCTATACTCAGATAACATTCCCCGGCGCAATGATGGCAGAATTCGTGACCGCATTCTCTTTCGCTATGGCCACATTGAGCACGGTGGCTGGTGGTGCTCAGGCATTGATCTACTCACTGGAGAACTAGCTCTTTGGGGGTGCTTTAAACCGGACAAGCCGCGACGAAACCCGGATAAGCGTAACAAACGCATCAAATACGAGCACCCACCCAAAGAGCCTACGTCAGTGTTTGCCCTCCAGATTCCCTTAGCTCTGGGACAACAAATCGCCAGTAGGTATGGGTGTGAGCCAAATTTTCTCAATGCAAATGGATGTAACTGGTTTTGGCAATGGGTGATCGACAACCCACAAGTCCCAATCGTGATAACCGAGGGTGCCAAGAAAGCGGGGGCATTACTCAGTGCTGGGTATGTAGCGATCGCAGTCCCAGGAGTCAACAGTGGTTATCGGGTCAGGGAGGAGCATGGGCAAAAGAAGCGAGATCTGATCCCAGAGCTTGAGGTCTTAGCCAAAGCAGGCAGAAAATTTTATCTGGCATTCGACCAGGACGAAAAACCAAAGACCATCACTATGGTCAATAGGGCCCAAGAGCGACTGGGTAGATTACTGGCTGAGAAAAAGGCTGAAGTCAAAATTATCAACTGGAACCCAAAGGACGGGAAAGGGTGCGATGACTTGATAGTCAATCATGGTCAGCCAGCTTTCGACCAGGCCATTGACAACGCCTTACCCTTGGATATCTGGAAAGCCAGACAGCTTCGTCAACTAACCTATCTTCCAGATACTCACCTCAATCAACGTTTTCTCGGAGAATTAAGCATCCCTGAATCAACGAAACTAATTGGAATCAAGTCACCCAAAGGGACAGGGAAAACAGAATCCCTTGTCCCCCTAGTAGAAGAAGCAATACGTAATGGACAGCCGATTCTGGTCATCACTCACCGGATACAACTAACTAAAGCTCTTTGTCAACGTTTTGGCATAAATTACATCACCGACGTTCTTAACTCAACGGAAGGAGCACTGTTTGGATACGGTCTTTGTGGTGATTCTCTTCACCCCAAGTCCCTTGCCAAATTTATAGCTGAAAATTGGGAAGGATGCTTGGTGATTCTTGATGAAGCTGAGCAGGTACTTTGGCATATACTCAACTCTTCAACCTGTCAAAAATATCGGGTTCCCATACTCAAGTCTTTCAAGACATTAATCCAAGGAGCAGCTCAGGTTATAGCTGCTGATGCAGACCTAAGCGATATAACCATTGATTACCTAAAAACGTTGACAAAAACCGAACCGTTTATCATTCGTAACGATTATAAATTCGATGGCTGGACTGTTTATCGCTATCCAAAACCAGAGACTTTGGTAAAAAATCTGGAGAAAGAAATCACCCAGGGTGGTAAGCCCTTTGTGTGCTTGTCAGCCCAGAAAGAGAAATCCATGTGGAGCACGCAAAACTTAGAGAATCATCTGCGAAAGCTATTCCCAAATAAGAAAATCCTAAGAATAGATTCTGAGAGTGTAGCAGACCCGAATCATGAAGCATTTGGTTCAATCACCAAGCTGAATGAAATTCTATCAAATTATGACATTGTTCTTGCATCACCCTCCATTGAAACTGGGGTGAGTATCGATCTCAAAAAACATTTCACAGCAGTATGGGGTATCGCCCAAGGTGTTCAGTCCGAGAGTAGCGTCAGACAATCCCTAGCCAGACTCCGGGAGCCAGTAGACAGACACTTGTATGTTGCTCCCCATGGAATGGGAAAAGTAGGTAACGGTTCTAGTTCTTGGCAGTCACTGATAGCTGCTCAGAACGCTATGCTGAGAGCTAATCTCAAATTTCTACGGCAAGCGGATTTACCCGAACTCTCGTCAGTCTCTGACATTGACGAGTTAGAGAACTTTCAACCCGAGACATTGAAATGTTGGGCAAAGATGGCGACAAGACACAATGCCGGATTAATTAAATATGATCAACAAATTTTTACCGAGCTAGAGGCAGAAGGACATAAGATAATTTCCGTTGAACCGAGCCACGATAGTGACCAAGTAATCAGAGAATCCCTCAAAGACTGTAGAGATAAAAGCTACTTAGCCTCAAGGGAAGCGATTTCCCATGCTCAGCCATTTATTAATGAGTCAGAGTACCATGCGTGCAAAGACAAACAAGCCAAAACCAAGGAAGAAAGGCACCAAGAAAGAAACTGGGAGATGCGCAAGCGTTGGGGGGACGTTACTCCTGAATTACTAGAACTGGACGACAAAGGGCATTTCCCCAGATTTAGACTTCTTTATTATTTGACTTTGGGACGTTCTTACGTTGCCAATAAGAGCTTTGAGAGCGCTCAGTTCCAAATAGAACAAGGGGGGCTATTCCCTCCCGATTTCAATGGGTCTCAAAAGGAATTAACGATTAAGGCGTTTGAGGTTCTCGGCATCAAAGAATTGCTCCAGTCTAATCGAAAACTTAAAAACTCCGATCCGGTTCTAATCGAACTCAAACGAAAAGTTCAAACCCCCATAATTAGGCGGCAGTTAAGTGCGCTCGAGCTTGGTCAGTTCAAAGTAACAGACACTCCCATCCAGATACTCAAGAAATTACTAAGTCATCTGGGTATAGGTTTAGTACGGATTGGGCGGGAGACCAGGCGAGGCGTCAGGCACTGGATTTACCAACTTCGTGACTGGGGTGAACGGCAAAGCCTATTCGCTTACTGGTACCAGAGAGATTCCGAGAAGCAGCAACTGGCCTTGGCTCACAAAGATGTGTCCACGTCTGGTAAAGATAAAAAAGAGACATCCCCTCTAGACACTATTACGGAAGACCAACCGAGAGCCGTAGTCACAGAAATAATCTCGAAGCTAGAGAGACTAGTGACAGCAGCCCCAGAGCTTTTGAAAGGGTTGGTTAAAGCCTATGTTCGCTCCCCGTGGTGGGACGAAATCAGGGATGAAGTTTGGGTTAATGCTCCCATCGAAATCAGACAAGTCATTAATCGGTTTGATTTTGTGTGATTATCACTAGGGAAGAGGATTGATTTGTGTTTATTTGTGTTTATTTGTGTGGTGGGGGTCTAAGACGGAACGGTTATGTTTTAGAGAAAAATGTGGGTGGTGTAAGGGCGATCGCATCTGTATGGGGTGCGATCGTTTTTTTTGTTGTACTTTGGTAAATCACGCTTACCCAAGGTAATCCAGCGCAGATTCAGTTGATTCAGTCTTGTCGTGCTAAGCGGGCGTAATGTTATTGAGTTCCTCACTCAAGCTCTGTGTTTAGGAGCTAGACAGTGTTCTAACCAATTGTCTCTCATTCCATTTTTCAAGTAACTGGGGTGGCTTTGTCAACCCTTGAACAGAAATACTTGAAATCGATATTTGGGAAAATCAGTAATAATACTGAATGCAATAGAAATAAGTTAATTTAAACTTTATATGGATGGAAATTTAATGGTTTTTGCGAATACCAAAAAGTGATCTTGCCAAAAATTTTAATTGCTGGCATTACTTAGCATATGCCTTTGAAATCCAATTCAAAGAGAAGACTATGCTTGGGAAGTTAAAACCATAGGACTTACATAGCTCAAAAACAATTATCTTTGTGGGTTTTCGGACGTTCAAGTTTAGTTGTTTGACAATTTATTAATGGTCGCTATTGATCAAAGGATAATTGACAAAAACTTGAAACAACGCATTTTCGTTAATGCACAAGATAATAAATTTGTAGAGTGTGTAAGTCCTAAACCAAGAAAATTGTTGATCAGGAATAGATTACTATGAATAGAATCTGGACATCATTTCTAGCTGTGATGCTTGCTGTAGTGTGTGTTTTTAATATTCAGATTGGCTCTGCAGTTGCTAGTAACAATATAAAACTGGCTGATGCAAGTAAATCTGAGATAATAGGACATGTAGTTGATAAAGCACTAGATAAACTTGGCCCAGCATATAAGATAGCAGTTAAAGATGACAATGCAGTCGTTTACAATGCAACACAGGAGCAAGTTGAATTCAAGACATATAATGACACTGATCAATTACGTTGGGTTCCTGCACGAGAGGGAACTATAAACCCAGGCTATACTTCTCTACTCGATAAAGGACCTACAGGATATGGTCCAACAATTCAAGTTGAAATGTCTGCAAACAACCAAAAAGAAGGTCCTTTCTATATTAAACGTTGTAATGCCTATATCTGGGACGGAAATGGGTTTAAAGACGTAACAAAAGATGTTGCTAATAATGGAAAAGATGTCAATGGCAATAGTGTAGCTGCGGCGGGGTAGCCCCTGTCTTCATGCATGTGAGTTAGCCGCAGGTGAATTTATTCGCCCCTCATGTTTATTTTTGATCAGGACTTAGAAACTTCCAAAAAATAAACTATACCAAGCTTAGAATAATAATCATTATTCTAGAAAGTGAGGGGGGTGCCGTCGGCACCCCCCCCTCCTGGTTGACTGACAAAAGTTGACAAGCGAAGCCCTGAAACTCTGACACCGGTACACCGAAACCCCGTGTTTTGAGATTGTCTTTAAGATGTAAAAGCCCAAAAAAGCTTTGATTAGATTAGGAAGAATCAATTGAAATAAGGAGTATTAGCAATGTCAGCAAAGACTACAACTTCTAACGTGATGGATAACACAATTACTTACCTGACAACTGCTGACCTTGATCACACCAGAGCCATTCTTTTAGCGAAAGCAAGCATTCTAGCTTATGATGCTTTTAATAAGCAAAACCCTACTGAGTGTGTTAAGGTGTCTCCACCGGATGGTTATGATTTTGTAGGCCACTGGACTGGTGTTGATGCGATTTTTAATGAATGCAAAACTGTTGAGTGTTATGGTGTAGTGTTTCGATCTCAGCAGTCTCCTTACACTTATATATTTGCCTTTAGAGGTACTGATTCGACAGAGGATCTAATAGATGATTGTGGTGCCGACCATACAAAATTTGTACCTTACAAAGAAGATGTTGTGGTGCCATCTGACCTTAGGGTTGAATCAGGTTTCTACCATATCTATGCCGATAGTGATGGCAACACACCCTCGATGCAGAATCAGGTGTTTGCCCTAGTTGATCAATATCAAGCATCTGAAAAACCGATCGATACTCTGTATATTACTGGCCATAGTTTAGGATGTACACTGAGCACTTTGTTCACACTTGATATGGCGTTGTCTAGACCAGAGATCAACTCGGCAAGCTACAACTATGCTTCCCCTCGTGTAGGCAACCAAGCATTTGTGAAATTTTATCAACAACAGGCACCGCAACAAAATCCGGAAACACGAACTATTCGTATCCAAAATGTTTATGATAAAGTTCCTTGTGTCCCACTTGAAAGTGAAGGATATCAGCATTTGCCTTATGCCTATCTAGTTTCATTTTATCGAGACAACCTAACGGGTAAATTTGATATTGTAGACAATCATTCTATCCAAAATTATGAAACTGTTTTGAATTGTGCCTTCGAGAGTGAAAGTGGCTTTTGTGAGGGAACCTTTGACTACGATCAGGGCAAAAAGATGAAGTCGGTGAAACCAGATCCTAGTACAGTCTGTACATATTGGTAGCTCTTGGTCTGGCGTTATATCCGAGGTAAGCATATCCTAACAGCGGTTTGCAATTGCTTAATGGTACTTTCATTCTGGGTTTTTAGGGAGCAGGGAACAGGGAACAGCAAGCTGTGAAAGGGTTTCAGGATTTAGAAATGTACTAACCTAAACGCTTACTGTAGGATAACGATTGTAGAAAGAACATTTGGCTGGTTAAATCGATTTAGACGGTTGAGTAAAGACTATGAGCTATATACACAGATGAGTACAGGAATGATATATGGTTCATTAATTCGTTTGATGACAAGAAGATTAGCGTCTTAATTTTTTGTTTACAAATCAGCTCTAAGTTCTTTTTTATTTTCAGGTGTCATTTGAAAATTAATTATTAAGAATTTTTAGGTAAATTTACAAGACAAATAACATGATTTTTTTTTCTTGTAAATTAGTTCATTTTTTCTGCAAATTTTACCGACTTTTTTCAGGATTTACCCTTGACATTTTTCTGAAAAATATTTAATATTTATATGGGTTCGTTGTAAATAAACTCAGTTGTTACATTTTGGATAATGTCCATGATAAAAAAGTTAAGTTGTTTGCTTTTGACACTCGTTCTTGTCTTTTCTACGTCTGTTGCTAGTGCTTCTGCAGCATCATCTGCAACCTTATATAAGGATGATAATTTTGCTGGTGTGCAATTATATGTCGATAATAATATTAGCTGTTTAGGAGATGCTGGTTTCAATGATGCATTATCTTCAGTAAAAGTTAATCATGGAACACTGACACTTTTTTCAGATTGTAATTACGGACAACCTTCTGTTACTATCTCTGCCAACGGAGGAGTTCAAAGCAGCGGTGAATACCCCAATGCTGATTGGATAGGTGGTAACAACGACTACTACTCTTCTATCCAGATCGACAATTAACATTAGCTCGATTATCTTGATAAGGAAGGTCTGTTATTGAGCTACCTTTACTAGATTACAGCAGTTTTCATGATAGTTGACTACAGGCCATTGTTGAGCCGAAAAGCAAGTGAATACAATTTTGTATTCCATCAACTTAAAAAGCGCTATAAAAAAATAGAATTGACAATAAAGATGTTTGTCTAATTTCTATAAAATAAACCCGCTGACTCGAAATGCCAGCGGGTTTATTTTTAGGCCGAAAAAACGGCTATGATACCGGAACTCAAGTTAAGTCTCGGGGGAAAATCATGACGTTCAAATTATTGTTAAATGATCAGGATGAGATACTCCAACACCTGGAGGATGAGGGGATAACCGTTCGGGAGTTCTGCAATCGCACCAGCGGAGTTGTAAGGAGATTCTGGAATCTATTAAGTGGTTGCAATCTTCCCTATTCCCTGCTCCCTGCTCCCTGCTCCCTAAAACCTGTAACGAAAGTACCTCACCCAATTAAAAACCGCTGTAAGGGGTTTTACCTGCGATCGCTTTTTGATTGTGCCGAAAACCCGAGGACATATCAATCTTTCCCAGGTGGAACCGAACCAGGCCACAGGAGGGCATCGAAATCGCCAAAACCCAGACATGTCAAGGGTGAACACTAGGTTAATTGATGAAGCCTTTGCACCGAAGGTAGTGTGATATAAACTGTTCAGTGAACATCCGGCGAACATCTGGTGAATATTCGCCGAACATCCAGCAAACGGTTATGACTCAGGAAATAGACAAAATCCCCGTTAAGGATTTACAGACCAGATACAACATCGGTCGCACCGCCCTTTATGAGCGAATCAAACATGCCAATATCAAGCCCAGTAAAGAGGGGACTCGCTCCTTTATATCCGGTGAACAACTGAAGGAATTGGATCGATTAAATGACTATTTAATGACCGGTCGAACCTTTGAAGATTTTGAGCCACTGTTAACCGAAGAGTTTACCGAAGATAGTCAGGAAACTATCTCCCTGGACAGTTCACCGAACAGTTCACCGAACAGTTCACCGGACGTTCGCCGGACAGGTTCTTGGAAGGCAGAACGGGAAGCATTGGAAGTGTTGATTGATGCCATTGCCTCTGGTATTGAGAGAGCCAATATCAACAGAATGAAGCCCCTGAGTCCCATAGAGTACATGCACCAGTTGAAAATGGCTGCCCAAGAACAGTGGTTATTAACCACATCGGAAGTCAGGGAATTGATAAAGGTAAAACCTCACACCAGGAAGGGTGAGGATACCTACAGGAGGGGTTCTTGGTTGTTTGTTAAATCGGGAAAGATTGGACGGGAAACTGCTTGGCGTGTAGAACAGGAAACAGGGGACGATAGCTGATAGCTTACCCCTAAGCCTCTGTCCATCCCTCAATGGTAGCTACCAAAATGTTAACTAAGGGATGGTTTATTGCTTCCTTGAAAGTTTCCACACTTCCAGCTTTCAGGGCATTAATTACCTTATCTTTTAGGGGTGGGTTATTTTTTATTTCCTCAGCAGCCCTGGCTACAACTGTTAACTTTTCAATCTCAGTACTGGTGGGATTAGTCTGGGATAGTTGGTTTAGAAGTTGCTGTATTTCAGCTGCTGCTTCGGCTAGGTTTTGTTTTTGCTCTGAAGGATAATTGTTGATGTCTCTACCTATATTTTGAGCCTTAACGGTATCGGCATCCACTAATCCTCCACCAAACTGAGGATTGTTTAGGTCAAATTTAGAAACTTTTTTAGGGGCTTGTGACATAGTATCTCCTTGATGATTATAGGCTTCTGCATAAAAACTAGGACGCTGAAGTGCTGTTTGGATCATAGTTTCTAGACTCGAAATTCTGCTATCTTTCTCTGCTAAAATTACCTGTGCCTCAGCTTCTACGAATGCTTTTATCTTGTTATAAATTGTAAAATACTCTCTATTCAGCTTAGAATGGTCTGCTAATGGTGCAGTTGCTGCACGAAGTAAGAAGTTATCCTTACCTCGCTTCTCCATTGCAGCAATCTCCAGTTCAGCATCAGGATTATTTTCAGCCAACTGCTTAAAAGAAATTGCGATCGCACCTCGAATATGCGGAAACTTGCTCAATACCCAAGACAGTTGAGACTGCCTGGGCTACCAGTAAAAATGGACGCAAGGATTCAAAATATGGTCAGGCACATGCCTTGGTGAAGCAACTGGTCGAATTAGAAGCGTTCTGAATAGTACCAATCGTTACACAGTTAGAGACCACCCGGCTTTTGTCGGGTTTTTTAATGGCTAATTTTTATCCTGATGCTTGTGGTGCAGGACACCCCTCAAGGTTTGACATGAGATTTATGAGGTTTTACATGAGGTTTTACATGAGGTTTTACATGAGGTTTATGAGGT
>NZ_CEYLVT010000161.1:0-17185 GCF_982860115.1 Moorena sp. | reverse complement strand
TGCCTATTGCCTATTGCCTATTGCCTATTGCCTATTGCCTATTGCCTATTGCCTGCTCCCTGTTGCCTGTTGCCTTATTTTGTAAAAGCTTTCTAATAGCCAAAAATGGACTAATCAAACTGCCCCAGAAGAATTCTAGTTGGAAGGCGGCAATGAGATTAGTTTTAAATTGTCCTCGATACTTAAGTAAATGTAGGATAACTCGGCGCAAATTGCCCAATAAAGTTCTGGTAATTACCATGGGCTTTTGCCAAAAGGTAGCATTAATCAGGCGCAGCTGACAGGTTGCTAAACCACAGCCACGAGCGAGAGTGAGTAAGTAATCTCTCTGAAGACGCCAGTGGGGAATCTTATGATAGCTATGCATGGCGGGGTTATACCAAATTTCCCAACCTGCTTTGTACATATACAGCAATGGCTCATAATCATCCCCCTGCACGAATAATCCGGGCAGTTTGCCTGTCAAACTGGGACGAGGTGGCACACTATCGAGCCAAGCTTTTCTACGAACGACTAAGCTTGCCCCTGGGGGTAGCCTGATTTCCTCCGGTTGAAAGGGATGGGGGTTTGGTCCATGTTCCCGAATTGCGAGAAATTGCTTGATGGGATCAAAATTTTCTGGGGGTTCGACTTCAAAATCACCGTGAATTTGACCACTGTAGGCTCCTGCCTTAGGATACTCTTTACCAAAGTCATAGGCTTCAGCAATCCAGTTGGGATCAGGTAAATTGTCATCATCTAAAAAACCGATGAATTCACCTTTAGCCTCTTGGACAGCTCGCAACCTGGCAAATGCGGATCCTTGTTCAAGTTCAAAACAATATCTTAAGGGGACAGATAAATCCCAATTGCTTTGATAGTCCTGAATAAGCTGGGCAGTATCATCGCTACTATTGTTGTCAACGACAATAATTTCCCAACTGATGGAGTTGAGTGAAAGCGATCGCAGTCGTTCGAGCAGTAATGGTAAACGGTTTGCACCATTATAGGTCGGAATCGCTACAGTGAAGTCAACAGACATAGAACTAGCTCATTTGGCTTTGTTAGGAAATCACCACTTGGCCAAGTTGGCTCAACTAATAGAAGCATAATTTGATATGCTTATTGGTGATTTGAGATTGATGGAGAGAACCTCCTTCACCCACTCAATCATAATTATGATAAAATCAACAACTGTATTTTCCTGGAATTCAAGGGCGACCCATGGGTTAGTATGGGTGAGCTTACCCATATAACTGCTGGTCTAGACAAGGTAAGGGAGGTGCAGGGTGTTTAGAAATTATTTTCCCTTACCCAAAATTTTTTTGAGTGTTGACCGTTGACTCTTTAGTGTTGACTGTTGACTGTTTCGGTTTAGCTATTTAGTGTTGACTATTCACTATTAACTGTTAACAAACATTAATAGTGCTAGCATTTCTTACTTACCAAGAGTCATCTACCGTGTTATTCAACTCATACGCTTTTATTTTCGGCTTTCTTCCCATTACCCTGGTGGTTTTTTTTGGCTTAAGTCGCTTCCGTGTGGTTAAAGCCACCTGGGTATGGATGACGTTAGCATCCCTATTTTTTTATGGTTATTGGAAAATTGCTTATCTGCCTCTGTTGATAATTTCAATTACTGGTAACTATATCATTGGTAAACAGATAGAAAAGCTAGTAATTCTGTTAGATGAAGGAAGTGGAGAGGATAGTGAGGCTCCTGATAAACCCGATAAAATTTCAAGCCTAGTATCTACAGTAGTTAGTTATAAACAGCAAACTAAACTGCTGCTTTGGATAGGTATTGGTTTTAATTTAGCGATTTTGGGCTATTTCAAATATGCTAATTTTTTCGTAGATTCATTAAACCATATTTTAGGCACAACTATCACTATTCCACCAATCTTACTTCCTTTAGCGATTTCTTTTTATAGCTTTACCCAAATTGCTTATATTGTTGATGCTTATCGTGGGGAAACGAAAAAGTGTAGGTATAATTTTATGACCTATAGCCTGTTTGTGTCTTTCTTTCCCCAACTGATAGCTGGTCCAATTCTCCGTTACGATGAACTATTGCCCCAGTTTGAGAAGTTACGCAATAGCCTGTTTTCCTGGAAAAACATGGGAATGGGGCTGAGCCTCTTTATTCTAGGTTTAGGTAAAAAAGTT
This sequence comes from Moorena sp., assembly GCF_982860115.1. Classification (NCBI taxonomy): domain Bacteria; kingdom Bacillati; phylum Cyanobacteriota; class Cyanophyceae; order Coleofasciculales; family Coleofasciculaceae; genus Moorena; species Moorena sp. Next base: position 15,037 of record NZ_CEYLVT010000161.1, on the reverse strand, counting down.
GCGATCGCAGATAATCTATCTCCCTGGGTAGCCACTATTTTTAACAATACTGACCAACTCAGCTTTGTAGAAGCCTGGGTTGGGGCATTGAGTTATACCTTTCAACTGTATTTCGATTTTTCCGGCTACTCTGACATGGCCATTGGCTTAGGATTAATCACGAATATCCGCCTACCGATTAACTTTAATTCCCCCTACAAAGCGAGATCTATCAGTGACTTTTGGCGACGTTGGCACATTACCTTATCCAATTTTCTCCGGGATTACCTGTATATTCCTCTTGGTGGTAATCGTCGCGGTCGTCTACGTCAATATGGTAACTTATTAGCCACAATGCTTCTCGGAGGATTGTGGCATGGTGCTGGCTGGACATTTGTGATTTGGGGGGGACTCCATGGCTTATTTTTGGTAATTAATCATAGCTGGCGACAAATGAAACTATCGATGCCAAAAATTCTAGCCTGGATGCTGACATTTTTAGCAGTGGTAAGTACGTGGGTATTGTTTCGGGCAACTAGTATTAGTGATGGTCTAGGAATATTACAGGCAATGGTAGGACTCAAGGGCGTTATCTTGCCTACTACTTATCAAAATACCTTGGGTTGGTTAACCCCTTTAGGCATCCAATTTCAGGAGTGGCAAGAGATGAAAGTTCTGCTGCCACCTATAGGGTTAGAAAAGACCTTTATGGTACTATTAGGACTAATCCTAGGGGTTACCTTTTTGCCTAATACCCAGCAAATCATGGAACACTTCAAGCCTAGCTGGTACTGGGCAACAGGTATTGGCTTAATCGCTACATTTTGCCTACTGTCTCTTAACCGAGTTTCCGAATTTCTTTACTTCCAGTTTTAAGGTGAGCTATCAGCTATCAGCTATCAGCTATCAGCTATCAGCTATCAGCTATCAGGTTTGGGTCTATTACCAGGCTACTGTTCGCGCAGCATGAGCGTAGCGCAATCGGTGCTTTTTAATAAAATAAGCTGACGGCTGTTCGCATAGCGTGAGCTTTTAGTTAACGGCTGACGGCTGACGGCTGACGGCTGACGGCTGATGGCTGACGGAGGTAACCCAAACTCTTCCCCCTGTTCCCTGTTCCCTGCTCCCTGCTCCCTAATCTTAACTAACAGCTGGAACAACTGATTCACTAGCTGTTACTGGTTTACTGGGTGCTTTATTACTAAATGTCAACCCTTGATCTCCACAATCAATGAAAATGGTATCCCCTTCAATAAACATATTTTCTAAAATCTTAGTAGCAATGGGATTTTCTAACTCCCGCTGAATTGCCCGCTTTAAGGGACGAGCACCATAGACGGGATCATATCCAGCGTCGGTCAGATAATCTTGAGCTTGCTCGGACATTGCCAGGGTAATCTTTTGCTCTGCCAACAGCCGCTCAATCCGTTTGAGTTGAATCCCGACAATCTTCCGCAATTCATCCCTGGTTAGGGTATGGAATATGATCACATCATCGACCCGGTTCACAAATTCTGGGCGAAAATGCGATCGCAAGGACTCTGTCACTCGTTTGCGCATTTCTTCATACTTGGAATCATCCCCAGCTACTCCCAAAATATGCTCACTGCCAATATTGCTGGTCATGACAATAATGGTATTCCGGAAATCGACGGTTCTGCCTTGGGAGTCGGTAATTCGTCCGTCGTCAAGTACCTGTAACAAAATGTTAAATACATCCCGGTGTGCTTTTTCCACCTCATCGAGCAATACTACTGAGTAAGGACGCCTACGCACGGACTCTGACAGTTGTCCTCCTTCTTCATACCCTACATATCCTGGTGGGGCACCGACTAACCGAGAAACTGCGTGTTTTTCCATATACTCGGACATATCAATGCGCACCAGAGCTTCTTCACTGTCAAACAGAAACTGCGCCAGTGCTCTAGCTAATTCGGTTTTACCGACCCCAGTTGGTCCCATAAACAAGAACGAACCAATGGGACGCCCGGGATCTTTCATCCCTGCTCTAGCGCGACGAATGGCAGCAGCTACAGCGGAAACGGCTTCTGTTTGCCCAATTACCCGTTTATGTAAATGTCCTTCCAGCTGTAATAACTTCTGGCGCTCTGATTCCAGCAATCGCTTCAGGGGAATTCCGGTCCATTTGGCCACAATTTCGGCAATATCAGATTCACTGACTTGTTCTCGCAACAGAGCAGTACCTCCGGATTGGAGTTCCAGCATCATACTTTCTTTGGCTTCCCGGTCCCGCTGTAAAGCTTCTAATTTGCCATATTTTAGCTGGGCTGCTTTATTCAAGTCATAATTCCGTTCTGCCTGTTCCACTTGTACCCTTAAGTGTTCTTCCTCCTCTTTTAAGGCACTGATGTCTTGTAACAGTTGCTTTTCCGATTGCCATTGTTTATTGAGTTGTTCCTGTTTTCCCCGTAAAACCACAATTTCCTTTTCAATGCGCTCTAACCGTTCTTGGGCAGAACTATAAGTGGCGGTGGTGGCAGTAGTTCGCTTATCTTCCCCTTCTAAAGATAATTTTTCCATTTCCAGCTGCATCAGCCTGCGGTCAGTAGCTTCCAATTCCACTGGCTTGGAGGTAATTTCCATTTTGATTTTGGCTGCTGCCTCATCTACCAAATCAATGGCTTTATCGGGTAAAAATCGGTCAGTAATATAGCGCTGGGATAAGGTAGCTGCTGCCACCAAGGCTGAGTCGGTTATATTAACCCCGTGATGAACTTCATAGCGTTCTTTGAGTCCCCGCAAAATCGAAATAGTGTCTTCTACAGTTGGTTGCTTAACATAGACTTGCTGAAACCTACGTTCTAGAGCAGCATCCTTTTCAATATGCTTGCGGTACTCATCAAGGGTAGTTGCTCCAATACAACGCAATTCTCCCCGAGCTAGCATTGGTTTGAGTAAATTCCCTGCATCCATAGTGCCACCGCTAGCACCAGCTCCGACTACGGTGTGCAATTCATCGATAAACAGGACAATTTGACCATCTGAGTGGGTCACTTCCCTGAGTACAGCTCTAAGTCGGTCTTCAAATTCTCCCCGATATTTAGCACCTGCAATCAAGCTACCCATATCTAAGGAAATCAGCTGGCGGTTTTTGAGGGATTCTGGGACATCCCCATTCACAATTCGTTGGGCTAGTCCTTCTGCGATCGCAGTTTTTCCTACCCCTGGCTCTCCAATCAACACGGGGTTATTTTTCGATCGACGAGAGAGCACCTGAACCACCCGACGAATTTCCTCATCCCGACCAATCACTGGGTCAAGTTTTCCGGCTTGAGCGGCTTCGGTCAAATCCCGTCCGTACTTTTCCAATGCTTCGTAACGGGATTCGGGATTTTGGTCTGTGACCTTTTGAGAGCCTCGGATGGATTTAATGGCCTCTTCGAGCTTGGCGGCATCCTGGTTATAGGTTTTGAGCAAGCGGCGTCCTACCCGTTCATCCACTGCTAAACCCAGTAACAGATGTTCTACTGCAATATACTCATCCTCCAAAGTCTTGCGATAGGCTTCCGCATTATCGAGCATCACATCCAAACCACGACCCAGGTACAATTGGTCTAGGTTAGCGACTTTAGGTTGGCGCGTCGCAAAATTTTCCAGTTGTTGCTGAAACCGGTTAACATCAACAGTGACACGGGATAGAATCCGATTGGGTAGCCCATCTTGTTCCAACAATGCGATCGCAACGTGTTCGACTTCCAGCTGTTGATTTTTGCAGCGACGGGCGACATCTTGAGATTTTACAATCGCTTCCCATGCTTTATCAGTAAACTTGTTGGCGTCAGTGGGCTGCATATCCTACAACAAATCTCGCTTTTTTACCATCTATGCTGTGGTTAGTATAGCAATCCCTTTTACTCTCTATCCGGAAAGTCGGGTTTGAAATTAATCAACGGTAGATTTTGATCAATCAAAAGTTTATCAAAGGTTGACGGTTAGGATTCCCATTCACGGTAAGGTTTCTGGATCAATCCCCATTGTTTTGAGATAATCCGCTAACCGTTGAGCTCGTTGATATTCCTGTTGAGCTCGTTGATGTTCCTGTTGTGCAATTTGCTCTGGTGTCAATAAGCGATTTCCTTGGTAATCGTACCAGTATAACCACTCTCGTTGCCATCCCTGGTATATCCCTTGTTCTCGTCCAATTAACAAGCCTAGTTCTGGTATCTCTATCAGTTCACCGGATTGTCTGATATATTCCCCGTCTACCAAGCGATACACTTCAAACGGCTCATGCTTATCCCGTCGCCAATGGTGGGGGTTATAAATGGTGTAATTAAGTACTCCTAGTTGAGCGTATTTTTCCAGCTTCTGGTCATACTCACCCCCTGGGGTTTGAGAAACTACTTCTAAGACCCATTGGGGAACGATATAATTTTCTTCCCATAGCACATAGCTAAGCCTTCCCTTTGCACTCTTACGTCGCACTACCCCCAAACTTAGGAAACCATCAGGGACAATAGCCGGTTCTTTCGGTTTATAGTAAACTCCCATGTTGACCCCTAGGAACCAATCTTGGCGCTCTGACCACAGCCAAGAGAGTACTGCTCTTAATAGAGTGGGAATTAGGATTTGTAATTCATTATCCACAGGGGTATCGTCGGAATCTGGTAGCTCTTCTGCAGAGGGTAAATACTGCAATGGGTCATACTGTATCATGGTTGGTTTCCGAAGGGGATACTCACGATCAGAGGACTAATGTGCTCTGTATGCTTTTGGTGTCATGCCGGTAAATTCTCGAAACTTTTTGCTTAAATGACTGTGGCTGTTGAACCCACACTCTAAGGCAATGTCCACAATTAATCGGTCTTTTTCTTTCAACAACTGCTTCGCCCGTTCTACCCGTTGCTGAATCAAGTATTGGTAGGGAGACATGCCGATTGATTGCTTAAATAGACGGCTGAAATGGAATTGGCTCATGTCTAGCAATCGAGCTAATTCTGCCAGTTTAATATCTCGATCTAAATTTGTATCAATGTAATCTATAATTTGCTGGAGTTGACGCAGGGGTAAGCCACCCTGGTAAATTGGCAACTGAGGTTTGGTAGCTGCGTGCTGCCTCAGTAAATTGACTGCTAAGACGTTAGCCAGAGAATCAATGTAAAGTGTGCTGCCTGAAGATTCCTGTTGAAGTTCAGTGAGTAGCATGATTGCGATCGCTTCAATCTGTGGATTGCGAGTCCGAAATTCCGGCAGTAATTCTAGCCGATCGGGATTCTGTTCTAGGGTTTGGCTAGCAACGCTTTGAATAAACTGAGATTTAAGCCGAATCTGCAAGTAATTATCATCACTGTCCCACCGAGCAAAAAACGGTGTCTTGGCAGGGGTAATGGACATGTCTCCTTTTTTATACAGCCCTGTGTATGTCTTGCCTGCCTGAATTTGCAGCAAGCGAACGGGACGAGGAGCAAGGGAGATAGAAAGGGTATGTTCATCATTGTAATGACAATTTCCCTCTCCAGCAGGATGTTGGAAGTGTTGGACTCGAATATTCTCCCAGCTTTGAGTTTGGCGAGACTTGTGGGATAAGCCATTGGTTTCAGGCTGTTGGATAGCAGGATTTTTCATTATCCAACTCCAGTGCGTCTAGTTCTGATTATATTCAGGTTGGGCTAGTTTCCAGGAAAAACGTGAAAAGCCATCGCAAGATTGTGATAGTACCACAAGAACTAGACAGCTTAGCATCAATTGCCTTTCTAAGCTGTAAGGGTGATTGTTAAGCAGAAAGTATCAAGAACATGAATATACTTATTTTTGGTTCAACCGGTGCTACAGGTCGTCAGGTGGTGGAACAGGCTCTTGAGCAGGGACACAGAGTTACAGCATTTGCACGCAATCCCGCCAAGCTAGATATCAAGCACACAAATCTCAAGGTTGTTCAGGGGGATGTCATGGATCTGCCATCAGTGGAGAAGGCGGTCCAAGGTCAAGAAGCCGTGGTGTGCGTACTCGGAGCAGGTCAGAAGATGACAGGGACAATCCGGTCAGAGGGGACACAACAGATTATCCAAGCTATGGAAAAAGCAGGTATCCGACGCTTTATCTGCCAATCAACCCTTGGAGCAGGAGATAGTTGGGAAAATCTGAACTTTTTCTGGAAGTATATCATGTTTGGATTCCTGTTACGGAACGTGTTTGGCGATCATCAAAGGCAAGAGAACTATGTTCAGCAAAGCGGTCTAGACTGGACAATTGTTCGTCCTGGAGCCTTTGTAGATGGGAATCGCACTGGCAACTACCGACACGGCTTTCCAAGTAACGATAAGACATCAAAACTCAAAATTTCTCGTGCTGATGTCGCTGACTTTATAGTGAAGCAACTGGCAGATGACAAGTATATTCACAAGACACCAAGTTTGTCGTATTGAACAGAGCGAACAGCTATCAGATATCAGCCAACAACTGACGGCTGATATCTGATAGCTGATAGCTTAGCGTGAACTTTTAGCTGACGGCTGACGGCTGACGGCTGACGGCTCAGATATTAAAGACTTTCAAATAACACGAAAATTCCCAGGAGGCTTTATGGTAACTGTTCACAACTTCCGCTTTTCTCTAATGCTGTTAACAGCAATCGGCAGTGGTCTGGCCGCTGGCATCTTCTTCGCCTTTTCCACCTTTGTGATGAAGGCTTTGGCTCAGCAACCACCAGCACAGGGTATTGCTACCATGCAATCGATTAATATCACTGTGATCAATCCCTGGTTTATGCTGGCATTTCTGGGAACAGCTGTTGCTTGCACATTGCTGACTATTTCGTTACTGCTGCAGTGGGATCAACCAGGTGCTGTCTATTGGCTGGCGGGTACTCTGCTTTATCTGATTGGCACAATCGGCGTGACTTTCGCCTGCAATATCCCGCTGAATGATGCCCTCGCCATCGTCACGCCAAATAGTACTGAAGCCACAACCCTATGGGCAAGATTCCTGACGGATTGGACATTTTGGAACCATGTTCGGACAGTAGCAGCATTTTTGGCAGCAATGCTGTTTACAATTTCGCTTTGCGTTCGCCCTTAGGCGGGCACGAAGTGCCATCGCCCGCTGCGATTATGGAATGAGTAACCAACCCACACTCCCCCGATAGCGGAGTGTGGGTTGGTTAAAAGCTGTTTTTCTGATGTTGCTTGATAATGGAATGATTTTAATAGTTTTGTGGAATGGGTATCTTGCCTGTTACTGATATTTTCCGACAGACAGAATACCCAACCCACTAATATTCATTCCTTAATTCAGCAATGCCGTAGCCAAATCACTAGATCATTACCACTACCGTGGACACAGAAATCTAACTTTATAGTCATAGTTACATTTATTGTCGCTTTGTTTGTCGTTAAGACAGACAAGTCCATCTGTGTTGCAAGTGATATTTTCACCAGTTGAGCTTGCCGGTTGATCACTTACTGTTTGGCACTCTACATTTACTGGATTACTACAAGCTAAACTTTGATTTTGAAGTGTTCGCAATTCCCAATCTCCACTGCCACTAGGATCGTCTCGATCAAACCAAATAGTCCATTCGGTTGAAGATGGATCACCTGTTAAACTATTGAATGCATCTTCTGCTATAGACTTTAAGTAGTCAACCAGTTCATTTAAATCGTTAAGTGTACCTACATATCTGTAGGTAACTATAACATCAGCTTGTAATGTTCCTCCAGATGTATAAATTGTCACAAAGCCCACTTTTCGCCATTGTGCTTGAGTACATCCTGTAAGTCTCACCCCGGCATTAGTTGTTTTTGAAACTAAGGCATGTTTCAAAAAGCTAGAAAATTGGCTAGTACTCTCATTCTTCAATTCAAGAAACAAGTTTGCAGCAATGTCTTCTGGCAAACCTTTTAACTCAGCTTTTTTTTTCAAACTTAATAAAAAGCTCTCATAGCTATTCTGTACTGAAATTACTTCTTTTTCAATTAACACATTAGAATCCTTAGCAACTATAGCTGCATATGGACCTGATGTATTTCCTAGATTACGAACATTCTTTATTGAAGTACTTGCAACTACCCAACCATCATCAGGTACTTCGTTAAACTCTGTTAGACATTTTTTATCTTTTGAATTTTCAATTCTTTCATACACAGGTATTACAATCTCACAGAGATCACCAGGTTCTGCTAAACCAATCTCCCCACAAGATGGAGCGGCATTTACTGGATATGAAAAGCTTATCATAAATAAAAAGCTTATCATAAATCCCCAATAAAACTGACTAATTAATTTTATTGAAAAACTCATAATTTAGTAACTTTTATAACTATTACTATCTGTTCAACAATCACCAAATTAAATATAAAATTTGCCAATTTGCTTATTTTAATGACAGTTGTTGAAATGTCATACATGATGGTTATTATTTAGGACAAATTTGCTATCATTTAAGAATGAGTAAGGTTTGGGAGTATTGACAAATGTGACCTTCAAGGTGGAGTATCACAATTATGGAAAAAGACTAGTCCCTAAAACTAGACCTTAAACCCCTGAGACAGTTGCCTGTGGAACAACTGCTAGAGCGGATGATCGAACCGGCAGTTGTAATCTAAAAATTACAAAAATTAATATTGACGTAAGTTCGAGAAACTAGATAAAATAGAAATAAAGGCTAAGACTAGCGTTGCTTAATAATGGTTTTGTGGAATGGACATTTTGTCTGTTCCTAATATTTTTGGTCGGGCAGGATGCACACCCGACTTATATTCATGCCTTGATTTAGCAATGCCCTTTTTCTGGCGTTGCATAAATGCGGGATGATTGTAATACTTTTGTGGAACGGGCATTTTGCTGTGGAATGGGCATCAGGCGTGGAACGGGCATCTTGCCTGTTTCATTTCCGGGCAGGCAGGATGCCCACCCCACTCATATTCATCGGAAGATTCAGCAATGGCCTTTTTCTCGTTTGGCTTTCTATGTATACAAAGTACCTATTTAGCCTGCCAGGATAGATAATGGCATGTGCTTGGAAGTAGGGATGTTACCCCCTCAGATGTCAATACCCCTGATTCTTACCAACCGACCCCCTTGCGACTTGCTAGTATCTAGCGTCTAAAATAGAAGAAAGTAATAGATACTACAATTCCTCAAAAAACTTGACTACATCTGAGCCGCCAAAAAAATTAGTAATCAAAAAAATACCCCCGATTGAGCGCAAACCCCAAATCGCACTCAAGAGCGTAACTAATTCTGAGGGTGAAGTTTTCCAGTGCCAAGACCAGATTAGAGTAAAAGCACCTTGGGGAAGTAGAGCTACTGCCGAGATTACAGTCTTGTATCAAGACGAGAGTGGCAATACTTGGGCGCAATATAAGCCCAATGAATCTGACCCGAAGTGGGATTGGGAGGGAGGCTGTGTCCGTGCAGAGCGACTGAGAAAAGCCTGAATCCTAGATCTGTAAATGATTCGAGCACTTATCTAGGGTAAGGCTTGACCATCTTAGTCGCCAAATACACATGAAAAACCTCTGTGACTGCTCCAGCCCGTCGAATCGGCACTGTCCCTATTTCCTGCATATCCTGAAAATAAGCTCGATAGCTATCTGTCAACTCTTGAAATCGCTCCAGAGTAACGTATAATCCATCTTTACCCAACCATTGCTCAGGCTGGAACCAGACCATAAAACCACGCATATCCTCTCCCAAGCAGGTAATTGGTGTAGAGGTCAGGGGACTAATCGCCATCGCTACGATCCCACTGATATAATACCCATTACTAAAGACAAAGCTAGACGTTTGTAATGCCTCACTCAGGACAGGAGACTTAGCAAATCCTTGTCGCAGTTGCTGAATATCAATCAGTTCTGTAGAGGGGTCATCCTTGGGAGAGACAAAACCCCCAAGTAAAGCATAGTGACCGGATTTTTGCAGTGTTCCTGTAGTGATATGCAGCAGCACAAACAATAATAGGCTAGCTATTGCTATGGCTGAACCCTTTAGCCATCGGTTAACCCAACGGCGCGATGACAGGAAGTGCCCGCCGTTGGGCGAAGGCATTTGCCACTGTTGCGCCTGTTGCCCTAGTAGTAAGGTTATCCCCCAAAATCCTGGCATCGGCCAAGTGGGCAAAATTTGGTGATATCCTGCTAAGAGGGTAAAGCCTAGAACTAGGGGTAGGGATACCCATAGGATCAATCTTGACTCCAATTTTGATGTCTTGCTATACCCGGTAAATTGAGCAAGTAGCGATCGCAAACTCACCCACCACATGGGCAATGCCATCGTAGGGAAAAGATAAGCTATCCCAGATAAAACTATCACTAATACATTTAGCCAATTGTAGCCCTGCTGAGGTACCTCTGGCTCTGGTTGAAAACGGGTGGATAAATGGAAAGTAAACGATATCCAATCATGCTGTATATTCCAGTACCAAATTGGAAAAATAGTTATGATAAATAAGATTAAACCTAGCCATGCCCAAGGTGACAATAATGCACAACGATGACGTGGACTCGTTAAGCAAAAACCAACTAATCCTAAGCCTAAAATAAAGCCATGATATTTACCTAGACAAGCTAAACCTACTAAAATACCCAGGATTGCTAACCGATAGCTAGGTCGGTATGAACCATAAATAGGGGTTAGGGTGTGGGGTTTAGGGTGTGGAGTATTGGAATATAAACTATTGGGTTTAGTAGATAGTTTACTAGATAATTTTTTCCTTGAATGTTTCGCTCTTAGGGGAAAGAATTCGTAAGCAGCACATAACAAACTAGCTGACCAGAAAAAGATCAGGGGACTATCGGGTAGGGTAAGGACACCAAAGCCAATTTGAAAAATCGGAATAATGGTAGCGGACGCTAACGTTAATCGAGCCGCTTTGGTGTTAAATAGATGAGTGCTAGTCAGATACAGTAGCAATAGGCTACCTGTATACAAAATCAGGGAACCCAGACGAATAGTGAATTGGGAAACTTCTCCCGTTATCCAAGTCCCAAAGCCAGTAGTCAGGGCAACTAAAACTGGGTGATCAAAATAACTCCAGTCTAGATGCAGGCTATAGACATAGTAATAGGCTTCATCAATACCAGGGTAAAGCCAAAAAGCAATGATACACCGAAACAGTAGCCCCCCTAGCAGCCAACCAAGTACAAATTGATGTTGAGACAACCGTTTCAGGGCATTAGGCATCATATAGTTTGCAGATACTCGCGCTTAAGACATGGTAGGTTTACTGGATTGGGGAAAACTTAGCAACAAAAGCCATGAAATTGCTTTCTATGCTTTTTGGAACTGTAACCACTAAAGAAGAGTGAAACTGGGCAAACCTTACTTCCTCAAATTCGTTTTTCCTAGCTTATCAGTGATGGATCGCTACATCGCTGCTGAACTCATCCCACCCTTTCTATTTGGTGTTGGCGGGTTTTCATCTATTGGTGTCGCTGTGGGTAGCCTGTTTGATATGGTAGTCAAAATCACTGAGTTAGGACTATCCTGGACAATTGCTGCCCAAGTCGTGCTGTTGAAGTTTCCTGAGTTTATTTCCTATGCCTTACCCATATCAGTACTGCTCGCTACACTAATAGCATATTCTCGCTTGAGTAATGACAGTGAGTTAATTGCCCTGCGCAGCTGTGGTGTGAGTTTATACCGACTAGTTGCACCTGCTCTGGTGCTCAGCCTAGTGGTCACGGGTATCACTTTCCTCTTCAATGAATTAATTGTTCCAGCGGCTAACTACCAGGCAACTATAACTTTAGAAAAAGCTCTTAATCAGGAAAAACCCTCTTCCCAGGAAAACGGTATTATCTATCCAGAGTATCAGACTTTTCCCCAACCCAATGGCACAACTACTCAGACACTCAAACGCTTATTCTACGCGAATCGATTTGATGGTCAGAGCATGAAAGACCTGACTGTCTTGGAGTGGTCTAATCAGGGCAAGTTGAATAAAATTATTCTATCGGAATCAGCCCGTTGGAACTCTAAGCAAAATACCTGGGATTGTTCCGATGGGTCAATTTATTTCATTAGTCCTAAAACCTCTTTTCGGAAAATAGTAACCTTTGATCATCAAGAAATTCCATTTCCTAGAGCGCCCCTTGATTTAGTCACTAAAGCCCGTGACCCCTATGAGATGAATATTCTTCAATCCATAGAAATGATCCAGTTGCTAAAGGGAGCTGGCGATCGCAAACAACTCCGGATGCTGCAAGTGCGGATGCAACAAAAAATTGCTTTTCCATTCATTTGTCTAATCTTTGGCTTAGTAGGATCAAGCATCAGTATTCGACCTAAACGAATCAGCAAAGGGACTAGCTTTGGGGTCTGTTTAATCGTAATTTTTGGCTACTACTTACTGAGCTTTGTGATCGGAGGTTTTGGTATAGCTGGAATTCTGTCCCCAGTTGTAGCCGCCTGGTTACCTAATTTATTCGGTTTCGGAGCAGGAGGATGGTTATTGTGGCGATTGGAGGGTAATAGTTAATGGTAGAATTGTTAAATTACGGAGTCGGGAGTCGGGAGCGGTGCGACCCGTGGCGAATTTAATTCGCCTACGGAAAGCGCACCGAGGGAGTCGGGAGCGGTGCGACCCGTGGCGAATTTAATTCGCCTACGGAAAGCGCACCGAGGGAGTCGGGGAAAGAAAATTGACTGTACCTCATAAGTACGATCGTCAGTATTCAGGCTAATACTTACATTAAATTTATCACCTTGGATGTTAATTTAAAATTCTGTAAGCATTCAGATGCGTTACACTGTTGTTTTTTTATTCGCTCAAGGGTAAGTATTCAATTCGGTCTTGATATTCCTTGGGAAAGGAAGCTCCAGCAATAATGATTAGCTCTGCGAGGGTTTCTCCAATATGATTGGATGGATCGATTACAAAAATCCCCGGTACGTGGCGACTCTCTGCGAGATGGTCTACTAAATGTTTAGGCATAGATTTCCGATTGTTTGTTACTAAAATAAAATCATGAATCTCACACCAGATTAAAATCTCTGGATCGAGAGTTCCTTTAGGAGGAGCGCCTGGATCACCGATCCTTCTGACAATAAGTTCTGGTGCTTGGCGCATCAGTTGGGTTCGGTAAAGGGAGGCGATATGCTCGTCCAGTAAATATTGGATCGTCATACAGCGCTCTTCGGTTGGGATGACTCTCGCTCCAGAGCGGCTTCTGCTTTCAATTGCCGGAACCTCTGTCGTGCAGGAGAAGGATTCTGTTTTTGTTTTTCTCGTTGTTGGCGGCAAAACTCTAGCCAGTCAGCTAAGTAAGCGCTGACCTCTTCTTTGTTGTGTAGATAGTAGAGAATAGTGGCATGAACCTGTTCTAAGGTAATGGTGTCAAATTGTTGGGTAATTTCTTCAGGGGTTCTGGCGCGGTAGATATATTCGTAGAGGACGCTTTCTATACCAATGCGGCTACCTTTGATGCGAATGTCGTCAGAGGCTAGGAAGTCAAAGTAGTCTTGGATTTCCATGGCAATTTGCAATTACTAAAAAAAGTTTTAAAAAAGAAACATAGGAGGCGCGAATACACTATCAATATCGAGGCACGTAAGCATTAGGCTGTTCGCGTAGCGTGCCCTTAGGGCATGAACTGTTCGCGTAGCGTGCGCGTAGCCCATGAGCTTAGAGCTTAATGCTTACAAAATTGTTAAAATTGAAAATTATCAATAGCTATAAACCCTTTGAAATTTTCAATTTTAACTAATCCCAGTTAGTTCTAAACTGCTACAGCAGCAGCCTTCAGTTCAAAAATCTTATTGATTATATCTTCTACTACCCGATCAGGAGTAGACGCTCCAGAGGTTACTCCTACCACTATCGAACCAGAGGGAAGCCAATTTCGTGCTACTTCTACCTCCTGATGTAGGGGTTTATGCTCAATTTCATCAGCAGAAATAATCCGGTTGACACTGTCAATGTGATAGGATGGTAGTTGTCGCTCAATCGCAATTTCTTGCAGGTGAGTGGTATTGGAAGAATTAAAGCCACCAATCACAATCATCAAGTCTAGCTTTTCTTCCACTAGCTCCAACATGGCATCCTGCCGTTCTTGGGTGGCATCACAGATGGTATTGAAGCTTTGGAAGTGGTCGTTTAAATTAGACGTACCATATTTCTTCATCATGGTGCGCTCAAAAAGTTTGCCCATCTGCTCGGTCTCGGTCTTGAGCATAGTAGTTTGATTGGCAATCCCAATCCGCTCTAAATCCTGCTCTGGGTCAAAGCCAGCTGAGATAGCGTTTTTAAACTTATCCAGAAATTCGTCCCGGTTACCACCATTGAGAATGTAGTTGGCAACGTATTCCGCTTCTTGTAGATTCAGTACCACTAAATATTTTCCGGCAAAGGAACTCGTTGCTACGGTTTCCTCGTGTTTATATTTCCCGTGAATAATCGAAGTGTACTCTTTTTTCTTATGCTTCTCTACCGTGTTCCACACTTTGGACACCCAGGGACAGGTAGTATCTACAATCTTGCAATCTTTCTCGTGGAGTAGCTGCATTTCCTGAACACTAGCACCGAATGCTGGTAAAATCACTACATCCCCAGCACCGACAACAGAGAAGTCTTTATTGCCATCCTCAACAGCAATAAATCCTACTGACATTTCCCGCAAACGCTGGTTAACAGAGGGGTTGTGAATAATTTCATTGGTAATCCAGATCTGTTCATTGGGGAAATGGGTGCGGGTTTCATAAGCCATGGCTACAGCTCGCTCCACACCCCAGCAAAAGCCAAATGCTTCTGCTAGCCGGATGGTCACATCTCCCTGTTGCAGCCGATAGTTCTTGGCACGAATCTCTTCAATCAGACTGCTTTGATATTCCGATTCCAACTGAGAGGTAACTTCGGCTTCGTGACCAAATCCTTTACGGTGGTAGTTATCTGATTTTTGGAGTGAGCGCTTGAAAGCTTTTGTATCCATGGAGCTATCTGAAGAAAATTAATTATCAATCACTGCTATTACTATTAATTTAGTTTTAATCAACCGTGATCTTAGTTACTATAGCAATCCTAAATAAATTGTGATAATTTTTTTTCCTACTCCCGTCTTGATGCAGTCGCTCATGGGGGAAACCACGGCAGTCGCTCATG
>NZ_CEYLVT010000160.1:0-17301 GCF_982860115.1 Moorena sp. | reverse complement strand
ATTCCCTGTTCCCGATTCCCGATTCCCGATTCCCGATTCCCGATTCCCGATTCCCTTTAAAGCAAAAACTATGTCCTAAACTATAGTTCCGTTGCTATCAAAAAGGTTTCCTAATCTTCCCGCTGGAATAAGCAAACCACATCCCGTATGTAAAAATCGTTATAGAGGTCACCAGCAGAGGGGTTTGGCAAATCTACGGCCTCAACTTCGAGATCATTATCCCCATCCTTGAGGATGCCAGCACCAATGTTAATGATTTGGGTAAACCAGTGATTTGGATTAGCTCCCTCGTAGGAGTAGATCTTCCCTACACTTTTACCATTGATTTTGACCTCTGCATCACTGTCGGTTGCTGTCAATCCTTTAACCATCAACATCAGGATGGCAGCGCCGCCCTTGTAGCGTCCTTCTGTGTTGAAAGTCTTTTTCCAGAGGCTAGCACCACCATCGCCAATTCTGCGATTGATATCTCCCTGGATCACCACAAAGTTACCGGTGACTAGTTTAGTAGACGCAGTTGCTTTCTGTTCCATAGATTGTTGCCTTCTTATTTATAATTATCAACTTCTATTAAGTTATACGCTAGTTGGTAAGCAATCAGCAATCAGCATATGCGCTACGCGCACGCTACGCGAACAGCGATCAGCAATCAGCATATGCGCTACGCGCACGCTACGCGAACAGCAATCAGCAATCAGCAATCAGTTATCAGTTATCAGCTTATGCGCTACGCGCACGCTACGCAAACAGCTATCAGTTACGGCGGTTTGCATAACTATCAGGTGCGCTTTCCCACTTCCGACTTCCCTGCTCCCTGCTCCCTGCTCCCTGCTCCCTAAAAACCCAGAACTTTGTACCTAACTGAATTACAAACCGCTGTAATTGTAATGTGTCTTAATCTTTTAGTGTAATATAACTTTTAATAAATTGACAAAAGCGTCCGCAAGTTATGAGTGAATTACCTGAACATTCACCAAAGCCAGACCTTCAAGCTACGACAGTTTCCACGGTTTATCACTTCCGTTTTAACGATGTCCTCCTCGGAGCACAGATGCTGTTTGTTGCCTTTGGTGCGTTGGTGTTAGTCCCCATTCTAGCCGGAGTAAACCCGAATGTTGCTCTGTTTACTTCTGGTGTGGGAACGTTATGTTTTCAACTGGTTACGGGGGGTAAAATTCCCGTTTATCTCGCTTCTTCCTTCGCCTTTATCGCCCCCATCACCTTGAGTGTTCAGAAATATGGTTTGCCTGCAACCTTATCTGGACTTGCTGCCGCTGGCATTGTTTATCTGATTTTAAGTCTAATTATTTTTTGGCGCGGTTCGGGGATGGTTACCCGTATTTTACCCCCGATTGTCACCGGACCAGTGATTATGGTGATTGGTCTCAGTTTAGCGTCAACTGCTGTAAAAATGGCATCAGAAGCTGGGGAAGGATACAGCGAATGGATGGCTATTAGTGTAGCAATGATTTCTCTACTAGCCACCATGCTAACTGCAATTTTAGGGCGGGGTTTTTTACGATTAGTTCCGATTTTGATGGGGATAGGAGTCGGTTATCTGGTAACTTTACCGTTAGGAATGGTGGATTTTACACCTGTTAGTCAAGCTCCTTGGTTTCAAATTCCTGAATTTACCACACCCAGTTTTAGTTTACCAGCAATTTTATTTATTGTACCCGTTGCGATCGCTCCTGCCATTGAACATATTGGGGATGTGTTAGCCATTAGTTCTGTGACTGGAAATAATTATCTTCGAGAACCCGGTTTACATCGCACCCTGTTAGGGGATGGGTTAGCAACAACATTGGCGGCTTTTGTTGGTGGCCCTCCCAACACCACCTATTCAGAAGTTACAGGGGCAGTTGCCTTAACAAAAACCTTTAATCCAGCCATTATGACCTGGGCAGCTATTATTGCTATTTTACTCTCTTTTTTAGGAAAGTTAGAAGCCCTTTTAAAAACTATTCCTCTGCCAGTAATGGGAGGAATTTTAATTATTTTATTTGGTACAATTGTGGTAATTGGTATGAACAGTATTGTTCGCTCTAGCGCCGATTTATTAGAACCCCGTAATCTTGTGATTGTTGCTGTAATTTTAATGCTAGGGGTAGGCGGAATGAGTGTCAAGGCAGGAGGGTTTGCCTTGGAAGGGATTGGACTTTCTAGTATTCTTGGGGTGTTATTAAATGGGCTACTTCCATACAAGGAAGAACATCGTAGGTTGGGTTAAGGTCTTTCAGGGGTGACAAGCAGCATTCCGCGCCTTACTGGGTGTGGGGTGTGGCTGACAGAGCCGCACGGTTAACAAAAAGGCACCTATAAATGACTAGGTACCTTGAGCAGACCAAAATATATCAACTATCAACAACTATTGAAGGAATCGGAAACAGTCGTCCATGCTTGTCTCCTCGACTAACTGTTCCCTTACTTAATACATTAAAAGAATGAAACAGGTAATGCATTGACGTTTTCTGCTAACTTACTTGCCAAGTTGAGAAACAGCAACTGCACAATTACGCTATCACGATTGCTGAAAACTGCAACACTTGATCCGAGGTTGTCTATTGGTGTGAACTTTCACCATGGTGGTAAGGATTAAGTGGTCAGCTGTCAGCTGTCAGCTTTTGGCGTAGCCTGCGCGTAGCGCATTAGCTAAATGCTTACAGTTAATTTAGTTACAAACTGGCTTTTTCAATTCTATCTCTAAAATCTGCTGGATTCGCTCACTCTTTTGGCTGGCAGATTTTGAATTTCCAGATGCCTCGATTCTTGCTAAATCAGTTAAAAGATCGAGCATTAACTGTCTATGTCTAGCATCGTCACCACAACCCACAACTTCACCGAAGCCATCATACCAGAAACCTCTGTCAGCATAGATATCTGCCCGATCAACAGGGTTAGTCGCTGCAGCCAGGGCTATTTTTAAATCTGGTGACTCTTGAACGACATCGATATACCCTTGGGCTACGATAGCACTGGATGGGTGATTCGGTTCACAGATAATAACCACTTGCCAAAAATATCTCTGTCCCACGGATAAGCCTAGTTCATCCTGTGATAGTGAGTGAGTCATTATTCCTGGTGTTGTTTGCAATTCAATATTTTGTATGGGTGGGTGATTCTCATTTACATCATCTTGATAAACTTGATAAAGCTGAAATTTCATTGGCAAGGATTCAGCATCCGGTACAAACCAAGCAAAGGTTGGGTGAGTCGAAACAGTTTGTCCAATATGTTCCTGAGGAGCTAGTGTAGTTAACTTTGCTTCTCCATTATTATAACATGCTCCCCTTGTACCGCTAATAATTGTAGGTTCTTTGGGACGAGATGGCGGATCAGGTGGTTTATAGTCGGCTAGGGCTACAGTTGTCATCCCTAAAAATAGACTAACCACACCAATAGTCAATCGGTGATTATCTAAGCAATGGTTGAGTAACTGAAATCTTCTCTTCATTAACTTACCCTCTAATTATGCCAACATCATAAAATTTTAAATTTAAACTTGCCATTAATAAATGATTAATACTTAACACCCAACACCTAACACCTAATACCTAATACCTAACACCTAATACCTAATACCTACGGTGAGTATCTAAGCACTGGTTGAGTAACTGAAATCTTCTCTTCATTAACTTACCCTCTAATTATGCCAACATCATAAAATTCAAAATTTAAACTTGCCATTAATAAATGATTAATACCTAACACCCAACACCTAACACCTAATACCTAATACCTAACACCTAACACCTAATACCTAATACCTAGTTTAAAAACCAAAATCGACCTTTTTTAACAGACCAAGTGAGTTCACAAACTCTTCCTTTAGGAGACAAAACTGACCGCTTAAAACTTCCCCCTAGCTGTCGCGCTAGTGCTAGAGCTTGTTTAGTTCCCCGACCTCCTGAACGCTTATATTTATTGGGTTGAGATGATGAGCTAATACCCAACCCATTATCTTGAATCCGAATAATATTCATACCTTCGGTTTGGGTGCAGGTGACTTTCAGACGAGTTACTCCTTTGGCATATTTACCGACATTGCACAATGCTTCTTCCATAAATCGACACAATCCTCGCTTCTGTTCGATACTTAATGGCGGACTATCGATTGGGTCAAATGTTATAATTTTCACCTGAATGGTTTGAAAGCAAGGAAAGTTTAAGGCTAGGGTATTGCTATAAACTTCATAGAGAATCTCGTGAGTGGGTTGCTGCAAATCTAGGTCTAAATCAATCCCGATGTGGATACTGCTATCTTCGGTTAGGGTTTCTCGACGCACTGATTCATAAACTGCTCTGAGTTCTTGGTTTAACTGTTCTAGTTGAGAGCGCAATTGCTCATCAGATAAATCCTGATCTTGAGTGCAGCTGAGTATCCTAGCTAAGGTTTGTAATGGTCCATTATGAATGATGTCAAAGGTATAATCAATCATATATTGGCGTTCATTAATGCGGGATTTTAAGGTTTGGTGGTATAGATAGAAGGCATTGATGCTGAAACCATTTACAGTTAAAACTAAGCACGCTGGTACTACAGGTATCCACCAACCCCAGATCAGGAGCAAATAACTTAGTCCCACTAAACTAATGCCAGCAACACTAACACTCAATAAATTTTGTACCGGTGTCTTAGTTAGTTTAGCGAGGCTGATACCCAGAAACCCCCAAACCATAATCCATATATATTCCCAGCTATCTGACCAAACCCTTAACAAGGGTCGTCCATCGAGAACAGCACTAATGATTTGACTAACTGTATGAGCATGCACTTCTACACCAAACACTAGTCCAGGAGTAGAGCTAGGGATAGCAGAGACATTGACAAAATCTTTAACGCTATGGCTAGTCATACCAATCAGGACTATGCGATCGCGAATCCAGCTTGGATCAATGTTGCCAGTTTGGATATCGTTGAGGGATACGATCCGAAACGGTTTGCGAGCACTGCGAAAATTAATTAGGATCTGATTTCCCCCAGCATCGGCTCTCACATAGCCTCCGGAATTGGGGCGAAAGCGAGTGAGTTCCGTAGTACCAAACTGCATGGCTATTGGGTCATCAGTGCCATTGGTTAGGGAAATTCCTTCTTTAGATAAATACGCTTTTGCTAGCAGTATAGCTAGAGAAAATTTATACTCTCCTTCGAGATTTGAAGTTCCTAGTAAACTGCGCCTGATGTGTCCGTCAGCGTCAGGTATGGCATCGGCAAAGCCAACTTGTTTGGGGGGTAAGGTGGGTGGTGGATTAATGGTATTGCCATCTTGGTCAGGTAAGGCTTTTTCAATGCCAATCACGGTTTTGATAGCCTGAAATGCTGCGACTAAGTCAGTGTAACCAGGCTCAACGGGTAAATCTCTGACGATGTCAATACCAATAGCTCTAGGCTTATAGGTTGCTAGTTTTCTCAGCAGTGATGCTAAGTCTCGATCGGGTATGGGATAGGTACTTATGCGTTGGATGTCTTGTTCATTAATACCAACAATCAGAATTCTTTTATCAATAGATTCCTCAGGACGCCAACGGAGAAAACTATCCAGAGCAATCCATTCTAGACTTTGCAGGACGCCAGTGAGGCGAAATAGGATTACTACTCCGATCACGACTAGTCCTGGAATAAATCCTACCCGCCAGGTTTGAATTTCCTCCTCAGTAAAAAGTTTCATGTCTCAATCGATTAGACCGACTTCTCTTGCCCGCTTCTCGGTTTTAATGCGAATATTTTCACCGGGTTTTGGATAAACCCCTAAAACGTCTTGAACTTTAGTCCAATAGTTACGCACCGTGCGCTCGGAGATTTGCATCCGCTGAGCAATGGTTCTATCTTGTAATCCTTCTTCAAAGGCTAAGGTTAGAACGTCTAGCCATTCGGATTTTATTTCCAAGCCATTTCGCATCGCTTTGGGGGTGTAAATCAATCCCTGAAGTGACCAGTCAACTTTGATTAACATTTCTTTCTGGGGCAGGCTTTTATCTACGATGGTAAAGCCTCCTTCGTGTTCATTAATAGCAGGTTTTAAACGGATTAAGGCTTTGATATTCGCGCTTTGAACAACTATATTGAGGGTAGGATATATCTTCATTAATGTTTTGAGGAGTTGAATTCCCGTATCGGTTCGGGCAGTATCCCCCTGCTGCTTGGGAATGGAAAGATCAGCAACAACTAAGTCAGGGGGGAAACTGTGTAGGTATTCTTGAGCGATATGGGCAGTTTTAGCGGTCATAATTTCTGCCTCTGGGTATTGCTTTTGCAGTTGGATCACGGTTCCCTCTAGAACCGATTCGTGGTCGTCAATGACAAGAATTTTTGGTTTCATAGTTAAGTCTACTGGTTATAGCGCTAAGCGCAAGGCAATAGGCAATAGGCAATAATAGGCAATAGGCAATAGCTGATTATAATAGCTTTTGCTGCTTTTATAAATATCAAACACCCACTTGAATACCTACTGCTATATTTGTTGTGTTTTTTTTTGAGATGATTTTCAATTTGTTATTTATCATTGTGAATTTACCCTTTTTAATTTTTAATTCTTAATTTTTAATTTTACTGGATGCCTTAAGCTAATATGTATTTAAATTTAAAATCGCGACCCTTGTGCAAAAGCCCATCTCCCCATCTCCCCATCTCCCCATCTCCCCATCTCCCGACCTTCACAATTTAAATGGGTGAGAGCTAACTAAAAGGGCTGGTAGTCTACGGTAAAGTAAATGCCATTATCTTGCAGTGAGTCCCCCGGATTATCTACCCCGATCAGGGGAATACCATAGTCGAGACGGAGATTAAATCCCGATCCGATCTGCCAACGTAAGCCTAATCCTACACCAGCAATGGTGGCAGGGTTGGGTTGAATCCCTTGATTATTCCAGGCTGTACCGATTTCAAAGAAAGGGGTTAATTGTAGTCTGGAGTCTGAGGTGAGGAGAATACGTGCCTCTACTCCCCCCAAGATGGCATTATCAGCAATGATTTGATTTTGTCGATAGCCTCTGACGGTATCTCTACCACCTAGAGTGAACTTTTCTAGGGATAGTAAGGAATCTGGGGTGAGTTGAGTATTAATTCGGCTGATGAGCAGAATAGATGCTGATAATTGCTCGACCCACTGGAATTGTCCGACCCAGGTAAAGAAACGCCCATCAGGACTTGAGTCACTAATGGTGGCATCAAAGGCATCAATTCCTAGACTAAACTGGGAGCGGGCGGCGAATACTCGTTGTGGACTGCGCTTGACCCAATCTTGAAACAGCCGAATTACTGTGACCTTGGATGTACCATCTGCCGTGGCTAGAGAGAAGGACAAGGGAATGTCATCGAGTATGAAGGTTTGTCGGTGACGCAGGTCTAAGCCTACGCCAACAGCGAATTCAGTCTCTGGCGATCGCAATAAGGGCTGACGGAAAGTTAGGGAATAGTTCTGGGTTTCACCTCTAATGTCTAAATCCCGGAAATTCTCGGAAACAAGGCGATTCTCACTATTGCTGTAGCCCAAGCTCAGGGTTCCTTTACGAGCATTGATGGGGATGCTATAGCGAATATCGTAGATGTCGAGTCCTTCGGTTAGACCGTATTCCCCACGAATGCGATCGCCAAATCCCAATAGATTATCATGAGCAGCAAATACACTGGCTTGGGTTGAACCAATACTGGGAGAACGGTTGTTTTCTGTCTTGATACCGGTGTGAAAGGCTGGGGCTTCTTTTAGTGTCACCTGTAATATATTACGACCGGGAGTGCTGCCTGCGGTCAATTCCACCTTCACTCGTTCGATTAAGGGGTCTAGCTGCAGCAGTTGCAGTGCTTTGACTAGGCGTTGCTGATTTAAGGGTTTAGTAGTAGCAATTTCTAGGGGACGGCGTACATAGTCAGGTCGCAGACGGTTTAATCCATTTAGTTCAATTCGTTCTACCTCACCTTCAACAACCTGTATTTGCACAGTGCCACTGTCGAGTGCTTGATTATTCAGTAAAAATGCACCAGAGGTAACGTAACCATTGTTAATATACAGTTGAGTAATTTTAGAGCGCAGTTCAATTAAATCTTCAAAGGTGACTTCCTGGTTTTCAATCTCTTCAATTAATTCTGTAATCTGTTCTTGTAAAACGGTGTTACCCAGCACTTCTACAGTTTTGACTAGGAAACGCTCACCGGATGAAGCGATAAGATCAACTCCGGTAGCATCGGTTTGATATAAAGATTTATATCGAAAATCTTGACAAATACCCCAAAATTCTTTTCCTGTCTCTCCCTCTTCCTGTATTCCTATTAATTCTGACCCGATGTTTTCAACGGGACATCTAACCTTAGGTGTCTCGATAGTAGAGGTAGCTTCAGCAGTAGAGTCTAGTAGCGATGACCCAGATGCGGAGGTAATCGGAAAAGGAGAATTAGATGAATTAGGAATCGTAGATTGAGCCATCCCATTTAGAGCTGAGATTACTAATATAAAAAAACTTAAACTAGAAACACCAAAACCTGCCTTTCCCTTCAGGGCGATCGCTTTTAGTGGTGGCTGCCACATGCCATACCGTGGCCGTAGCGTAATCGCCATCCATCTCCAAATTAGATACACACCCATGAAAGTTTCACATTAGCTAGAGCAGGAATTATTGTACACACTCCCGACTCAAAACTAGCCGTCCATCTGCCAGTCGATATACCTGTTGAGGTTCTATAATCGGATCACCGATTTGCCAAGGGCGATCCGGTTGGGTGCTGGAGCTAGAGCTACCATAAGTGGGTATGGTGCGCACTGTGCTAGTGGCAAAGGGTGAAATGGTAGCACTTCCCGGAGCAGTGGGTAAACCACCGCTGCCAGTAATGATGAAGCTACCTGGTTGCTCCCGACTGCGGAACATGCAGCTATTGGAGAGCAAAGTAGTGGTGTCAATCTGATTTTCTGGTAAGAAAGTCAGGGTGTTTTCGATCAGGCTGGCGTCGATAGTGGTGCCAACCCGTCCTCCATCGACAACCAGTAACACTTTTGTATTAATCTTCAAGGAACCCCCATCTCCTGTTGAGTCTTTGAAAGCTTGAGCCAATATACCGCTGGGAAACTTACCATCGGGGGATTTACCAATAACTTGCACCGGT
This sequence comes from Moorena sp., assembly GCF_982860115.1. NCBI lineage: Bacteria > Bacillati > Cyanobacteriota > Cyanophyceae > Coleofasciculales > Coleofasciculaceae > Moorena > Moorena sp. The sequence goes on along the minus strand of NZ_CEYLVT010000160.1, from coordinate 8,207 downwards.
TCTTTGGCCGAGATGGTGACATTACCTGCATTGCCTTCTGCAAAGGTAATGGCGTTAACCTGTGCTCCATCCTCAACCAGTAACTGTTGTGTATTAATCTTCAAGGAACCTGCATCTCCTGTTGAGCCTTCCAAAGCTTGGGCTAATATACCGCTGGAAAACTTACCATTGGCGGAGACACCAATGACTTCCACCGATTCCGAGGCATTGATGGTCAATTCACCTGCATTTCCTTTTCCAAAGGTACTGACGCTAACCTGTCCTCCATCCTTAACCAGTAACTGTTGTGTATTAATTGTCAAGTTACCTGCATCTCTTGTTGAATTTTCATCAGCTCGGGTACTGATGAGGCTGGGAAACGTATCCTCGCCGGAGACACCAATACCAATGACTTGCACCGATTCCGAGGCATTGATGGTCACATCACCTGCATCTCCTTTTCCAAGGGTATTCGCAGTAATCTGTCCTGCATTTTGAAGCAGTAACCGTTGTGCATTAATCGTCAAGTTACCCCCATTCCCTGTTGAGTCTTCCAAGGTACCAGTAGCAATTCGTACACCATCTTTCACCAGCAACTCGGATGTAGTAATCGACAAGTCTCCCCCATTTCCTGTTGAGTTTTCCAAAGCTTGAGTAGATATACTAATATCAAAGCCACCAATGACTTGCACCGATTCTGAGGCATTGATGGTCACACGACCTGCATCTCCTTCTCCGAAGGTACGGGCAGCAACTACTGCTCCATCCCTGACAATAAGCGACTCAGCCTCAATGGTAATTTCACCGCCATTACCTGAACCAGATGTCTCACTGGTGACGAGAAAGCCATCCCTCAACAAAATCTCCTGGTTTGCCACCAGCTTGATTTGACCCCCCTGCCCAGGGCCGGAAGTATCAGCGAAAATCAAGCCCTGCTCATCAGTAAAGCTATTAGTACCAATGAGGATGATATCTTTACCGGAGTCAATAATCACATCCCCGGCATTTTCTACTGTATTGCTGGTATTACTGGTATCAATTGTGGTGACCTCAATCGAACCAGTCACAGCGGAATTGGGTTGGTATTGATTGGTGAGGAAAACTTGACCATTGGGCGGCTCAATCATTACCTCGCCAATCTTTATATTTGCCGTGGTTGGAACCTTCGACAACTCCAGTTGCTCAGGCATGGGATTGCCAGTAATTGGCATCGGGTTACCGATAGCTGTGGTGCCAGCCCTAATATCTAGGGTGGGGCGAGTACTACCATCTATTGATATGGTGGTGCCATTGGATAGGGTGACGGTTTCCTGGATATTATTTGCGGGATCAGAGCCTGTAATCTTGACATTATCAACCGTTACCGAACCACCGGCGAAAATGTGTAGGGAAGCACCGTCATAATTCTTAAAACTGACATCCCCCGCTGAGCGAATAATCGGGTCATGGGGACTTGACAAATTCCCTAAACTCCCATCTATGTCTTCAATACTAAAATTCCCTCCACTCCAATAGTAGGCATCCCCTATGATCGGGTTACTGGAACGCAACACCATATCCCCTAGTGAAAACAACCCACTATCCGGATGAGTCAAAGCCAATATATCTACGCTTTGGTTACCCATTAGCAATAGTTTCTGCCCAGCTGCTGCCACAAAAGGTAGCGCTATGCTATCCCGGATCTTTAGGGTTTCCATGGCCGATAGGGTCAAATTCCCCCCAGCTGATAGCCGACCCTGTAAATCTAGATTCAATCCCGACAGGGTTAAATCTTTCCCCACTGCCAAGGTGCCAGTATTGATAATATTCCCTGAGACAGAAGCAACCTGATTAAAAAACAATGCTCCGGGATTAATGGTTAGTAAACGGCTACTTTCGGGTTCAGTAGCACTAAAATAGCCATCGTTTTCCCATGCGTACGCATTCGCTGTACTTCCTACAAAGGAACCCTGCACATCCAACCTAGCGTTCGCTCCAAATATAATTCCATTGGGATTGAGCAAAAACAGGTTGGCTGCGCCATCTACTCCCAAGGTTCCTTGAATATCGCTGGGATTTATTCCGGTCACCCGCGACAGGATATTCTCAATGCCAGCTGGATTAGCTAAATAAACCCGCAACCCTTCTCCCACATTGAATTGATCAAAACTATGGAATAGGTTAACTCCCCGTTGAACTCCCCCTTCAATCAATTCTGCTGGGCTACCCTTTACAGAAGCGTCAGGAATCACAACTGTTCCATTAGCTCCCAAGGTATCATCTGGTACGATATTGCTCTGAGCATGGGCTTGATTACTAGTAGATGGAATAAAGTGCGACAGTGTTAATGAACTTGTCATTGCTACTGTACTTACCCAACCCAATTGCCAACACCGACTCAGCCTGGTTTGCCTGATCACCGCACCCATCCTTTCACAACTAAGTGATAATTTTGTGGCTCTAATTATTATCTCTTAAACTGGTTACCAATCTTCTTTGATGTTAGTTTTTTTTTGTAAAACTTAATTGCTAAAATCGGCAAAATTAATTGCCATTATCTGCTCTAATGATTGCCGAAAACTGCAATAGATAACCTTTTAATTTGAGGTGTGAAACATTGATGGATTGTAAAGAGGATATCTGAAAAGTTTTTTTATACTGAATTTTGCCCCCCTAGCCCCCCAACGAGCAATCCCTCGCTGGGGGGAAAAAGAGTCCATTTGCTTCTAAAAGTCCCCCATTGGGGGATTTAGGGGGACTTTTAGAAGCAAATGAGACTTCTCAGACAACCTCTAAAGAGGAATAGGGAACTTCGGAATAACCAGTAATATAGAAAAACCCAAGCTTTGAGGTGATTTGCCAACAGTATGATCTCATTAGCTAGAGCAGGAATTATTGGACACACTCGCGACTCAAAACTAGCCGTCCATCTGCCAGTCGATATACCTGTTGAGGTTCTACAATCGGATCACCGATTTGCCAAGGGCGATCCGGTTGGGTGCTGGAGCTAGAGCTACCATAAGTGGGTATGGTGCGCACTGTGCTAGTGGCAAAGGGTGAAATGGTAGCACTTCCCGGAGCAGTGGGTAAACCACCGCTGCCAGTAATGATGAAGCTACCTGGTTGCTCCCGACTGCGGAACATGCAGCTATTGGAGAGCAAAGTAGTGGTGTCAATCTGATTTTCTGGTAAGAAGGTCAGGGTGTTTTCGATCAGGCTGGCGTCGATAGTGGTGCCAATCCGTCCTCCATCGAAAACCAATAACAGTTGTGTATTAATATTCAATTCACCTGCATTTCCGGTTGAGTCTTCAAAAGCTTCAACAAATATACCGCTGGGAAACTTACCATCGGGGGATTGACCAATGACTTGCACCGGTTCTTTGGCGGAGATGGTCACATTACCTCCATCTCCTTCTCCAAAGGTAACGGCGTTAACCTGTCCTCCATCCTCAACCAGTAACTGTTGTGTATTAATCTTCAAGTCACCTGCATCTCCTGTTGAGTTTGGATTAGCTTGGGCAAATATACCGCTGGAAAACTTACCATCGGGGGATTCATCAATAACTTGCACCAATTCCGAGGCATTGATGGTCAAAGAACCTGCATCTCCTTCTGCAAAGGTACTGACGCTCACCTGTCCTCCATCCTCAACCAGTAAACTTTCTGTATTAATAATCAAGTTACCACCCTTTCCGGTTGAGTTTGAATTAGCTTGGGTACTGATCAGGCTGGGAAACGTATTCTCGCCAGAGATATCAATACCAATGACTTTCACCGATTCTTTGGCATTGATGGTGACATTACCTGCATCTCGTTGTCCAAAGGTATTGGCGCTAACCCGTCCTCCATCCTCAACCAGTAACCGTTGTGTATTAATGCTTACCGAACCCGCATCTCCTTCTCTCAAGGTACGGGTACCAACCACTGCTCCATCTCTGACAGTAACCGACTCAGCCTCAAGGGTAATTTCACCCCCTTTACCTGAAGCAGAAGTATCACTGGTGACGAGAAAGCCATCCCTCAACAAAATTTCCTGCTTTGCCACCAGCTTGATTTGACCCCCCTGCCCAGAACCAGAAGTATCAGCGAAAATCCAGCCCTGCTCATCAGTAACAGTACCAATGAGGATGATATCAACACCGGAGTCAATAATCACATCCCCGGCATTTTCTACTGTATTGCTGGTATTACTGGTATTAATTGTGGTGACCTCAATCGAACCAGTCACAGCGGAATTGGGTTTGTATTGATTAGTGATAAACACCTGACCATTGGGTTGCTCAATCATTACCTGGCCAATCTTAATATTTGCAGTGGTTGGAGGCTCCGAAAACTCCAGTTGCTCAGGCCGTTGATTAAGGATGGGATTGCCAGTTATTTCGCTTGGGTTAACGATATCTGTGGTGCCAGCCCTAATATCTAGGGTGGGGCGACTACTACCATCTATTGATATGGTGGTGCCATTGGATAAGGTGACGGTTTCCTGAATATTATTGGTGGGATCAGAGCCTGTAATCTTGACATTATCAACTGTTACCGAACCACCGGCAAAAATGTGTAGGGAACCACCGTCATAATTCTTAAAACTGACATCCCCCGCTGAGCGAATAATCGGGTCATGGGGACTTGACAAATTCCCTAAACTCCCATCTATGTCTTCAATACTAAAATTCCCTCCACTCCAATAGTAGGCATCCCCTATGATCGGGTTACTGGAACGCAACACCATATCCCCTAGTGAAAACAACCCACTATCCGGATGAGTCAAAGCCAATATATCTACGCTTTGGTTACCCATTAGCAATAGTTTCTGCCCAGCTGCTGCCACAAAAGGTAGCGCTATGCTATCCCGGATCTTTAGGGTTTCCATGGCCGATAGGGTCAAATTCCCCCCAGCTGATAGCCGACCCTGTAAATCTAGATTCAATCCCGACAGGGTTAAATCTTTCCCCACTGCCAAGGTGCCAGTATTGATAATATTCCCTGAGACAGAAGCAACCTGATTAAAAAACAATGCTCCGGGATTAATGGTTAGTAAACGGCTACTTTCGGGTTCAGTAGCACTAAAATAGCCATCGTTTTCCCATGCGTACGCATTCGCTGTACTTCCTACAAAGGAACCCTGCACATCCAACCTAGCGTTCGCTCCAAATATAATTCCATTGGGATTGAGCAAAAACAGGTTGGCTGCGCCATCTACTCCCAAGGTTCCTTGAATATCGCTGGGATTTATTCCGGTCACCCGCGACAGGATATTCTCAATGCCAGCTGGATTAGCTAAATAAACCCGCAACCCTTCTGAGACATTGAATTCTTGAAAACTGTGGAATAGGTTTACTCCCCGTTGAACTCCTCCTTCAATCAATTCTGCTGGGCTACCCTTTACAGAAGCGTCAGGGATCACAACTGAACCATTAGCTCCTAAAGTATCATCTGGTACGATATTGCTCTGAGCATGAGCTTGATTACTAGTAGATGGAATTAAGAGTGACAGTGTTAATGAACTTGTCATTGCTACTGTACTTACCAATCCCAATTGCGAGCACCGACTCCGCGTAGTTTGTCTGATCAAAGCACCGATTCCTGAACAACTAAGTAATAATTTTATGGCTCTAATTATTATCTATCAAACCGGTTACCAAGCTTGCTTGATGTTACTTTTGTTTGTAAAACTTAATTGCATAATTATGATCTAATTACACAGAAGGCTGCCCAGTGGTAGGGGTTTTGGAAGGGTTGCTCATGGGGGTTAAACCAATCCAGTGCTTGTTCAATCTTTTTCATCAAAGAGTTGTCTAGGGGTAACTGCCTACTCCAGGCTAGCAACTGACACTGGGTACTATCCCGCAGCCAGAATTGCGCTTGGTTAAGGGCAACTGCTAAAGGTATCTGCTCTCGTAGATTCTGATAAAATTTAATCATCAACAACGCTGTAGATAAATCGTTTACCGTCCACAAGCTACTAACTACTGCTGGACTTCCGGCAACTAGGAAACCACTGGGTAAACCAATGTATTCATCGCTGATGTTAGTGTAATCAATCAATCCCGTTTCACAAGCGGAAAGGGTGACCAGGCGACATTGTTCTAGTTGTAACTCAAAGACGTCATCGATAGTCAGACATTTCTCTAGGTCAAAGATTTCCTTTTCACTTATCCGTAAATAGCGCTCCGAATTTGGTTCAGCAGAGGTCGGCTGATGGGCATTGGCCAGAATTAGAGCCGATTTCCGTGGTTCTTGGTAATTAAAGTAACCGTGACAGCTAAAATGTAAACAGTGGTAACTGTTGAGAGGTTTGCTATCTATTATAACAGCTTTGGTGGCATCGTTTTCCACAAGAACCTCTGTATCTGGTGGTGGATTGAAGTAGCCTTTAATCACGTCTACTTCGATAGGAGTGTAAACTAAATCAGCACTGGGGTTTTGAACCGCAAACAGGTGGGTAAACTCTTCTGAGCGTTGTCTAGTTTGAGTAAGTTGGAGTAGTTGACAGCTAGGAGCGTAACTTACCCCTGCTGGAAACCGATCCATGAGAATTTTAGGTTTACCTTCTCCCTGCTTACTGGTAATCGGTAAAGCATGAAGGGGTAACAAATGTAAAAACAAATGGGGGATTAAAATTAAGCGATCGCATTTTTCGTTAATCTGCTTAATGATGTGATCAATGGATAGAATATCAGCCAACTCATGTAGGCGGTTACTCAGATTGTTTTGCCAATCAGCTTTTTGGTTTTTGTAGCTTCCTAGATATTCAATTATCCAATTTACCAATTCCTCTAAGTCTTGTGGCTGAGATTGCCAAACTATGGGCTGTTGAGTTTCACTGGTAAAGATGAAACTGAGCAGCTTATTCCGTATAATGTAAAACTCCACAATAACAGTGTGGTCATCTAAATTTTTATTCTGAAATTTATCAACGTTAAAGCTAGAACCGATAGGTAAATATTGGTCTTGTAAATCATTGCGCTGCTGCCGCAATTCTTTAAGACGTTGTGCTAAGACTTTTGGATTTTCAGCTTTCCCCTGTTGGATTTGGTTCTGACCTGCTGCTATTTCATCCCTGTATTGTTGTAGTTGAGTAGCAACATCTGGGGGAAAGATGGTTTTCAGGTCACGGCTGAGAATCTTGTCAACTAAATTACCGGTTTTGCTCCGTTCAACATATTCAATCGCTTCTGTGATATTAGTTAAGGCTAGGCAAGTTTCTACCATGCCTTGATAGACTTTATTCCATTCTTCAGCTAGTTTAGTCTTGTATTCTTCTTCTCCAGAACCATAAATAATTTCATCTCGCAGGAATTCCACTGTTTTAATGGCAGCATCAAAAGCCTTAAGCACCTACACAAAATTAATTACCTACTCTGAATCTCTGTAAAGCTTACATTGTAAGACTTTGAGTTTTGGAAAATGTGCAATTAATTTTGTGCACCTGCTTATAAGCTTCCGGTAAATTTTGAACATCTTGGTAAGCAAAACCAAGGTTAACTTTAGTATCTAGATACTTTTGGGGAAATGCCTCAAAGATTCTGACTGTAAGAGCCTGTTGGTAACAAGCGATGGCTTCTTCTAGGTTTTGTGCTTTCTGACCTACGATTCGGTCACCGTAAGCATTACCGAGATTATTTTGTGTGCTTGCCCACTCAATAGGAAATTCCTCAAAGGTATAAACTCTAAGAGCTTCTTGGTAACAAGCGATGGCTTCTTCACTATTCTGTGCTTTCTGACCTTTTATTCGGTCACGGTAAGCATTACCGAGATTATTTTGTGTCAATGCCCAATCTTCAGGAAATGCCTCAAAGGTATAAACTCTTAGAGCCTGTTGGTAACAAGCGATGGCCTCTTCACTATTCTGTGCTTTATCCCCTTTTATTCGGTTATGGTAAGCAATACCGAGATTAATTTGTGTCCTTGCCCAATCTTCAGGAAATGCCTCAAAGGTATAAACTCTTAGAGCCTGTTGTAAACAAGCGATGGCTTCTTCACTATTCTGTGCTTTATCCCCTTTTATTCGGTAAACGTAAGCAGCACCGAGATTAGTTTGTGTCGATGCCCACTCAATCGGAAATGCCTCAAAGGTTCTAACTCTTAGAGCCTGTTGGTAACAAGCGATGGCTTCTTCACTATTCTGTGCTTTATCCCCTTTTATTCGGTCAGCGTAAGCAAGACCGAGATTAGTTTGTGTTCCTGCCCACTCAAAAGGAAAAGCCTCAAAGGTTGTAACTCTAAGAGCCTGTTGGTAATAAGCGA